>JAJRAG010000071.1 GCA_028682925.1 Methanomassiliicoccales archaeon | reverse complement strand
GCTGATCGTCTTTGACCGTAGTGAGTTCCAACGCGAGGCTCGAGGCCTGGGAGAGCTTCGAATGCATGTTCGATGTCACCGAGATGACTTTCGCTCCGACTCTCCTCACGATATTGGCGGTCTGCACCGCCGACATCGTCTCACCTGTGTTCGAGATTATGATGACCACATCGTTCGCCTCGACTATCGGGGTGGTGGTCTCTCCGATGAAATGCACATCCAACCCCATCTGGACCAGTCTGACGGCGAATGCTTTCCCGACGAGACCTGACCTTCCGACACCATAGACGAAGACTTTCTTGGCCTTGATGATGGAGTCGACCATCTCGTCGACGACGGCCTCGTCGACCCGTGCCAGGACTTCTTGTATCTCCTTAAGGATGTAATTTGAGGTCTCTCTCATCGGTCCTAGTCCTCTCTATCCCTGTCCACCTTCTTCGTCTTGGTCTCTTTCGTGACCTTCTTCATCAGGACTCGCTCGAAGATTACCTTCATGTACATCGCATCATGCTCAAGAAGAGGAGAAGACGAGATGATAGTCACTCCAGGCATCTCCTCCACCAGAAACTCCGCAAGTGGCTCGAACCTCAGATCCCCCTTCTTTATCGGGGTGACCCTCTTCTCGTTGCCTTCTTCGTGCTCCACGCCGGCGAAATGGGTGCAATTGACGTGCTTCACGTAGCTTTTTGTCCTGTCGAAGACGTCAGCGAAATCAGATGGTTCCCTCAGAATGCCGTTCTCTCTGGCATGGAAGTGGGCGAAGTTGACGACCGGAACCGGACCTTTCACATCGTCGCAGATGTCAAGTATCTCATCCAGACTGCCGAACACCTCCTGGCGGCCACTTGTCTCCAACCCCAGAGCAGGTTTCAGCCCGTCTTCCTTCCACCAGTCCATGATCGTGCTGATATTGTTCGTTATGTTCGTCTTCGTCTTCTTCTTGCCAAGGTCTCCGTACAACCCCATGTGCGTGACGACGATCCTGCCTTTCATCTGTTGGGTCATCCTGCCCGCCCACCTTATGCTGTTCATGCTCTTCTCTGTCAGCTCGGTGTTCGTTGACAGGTCCATGTAATAAGGAGTGTGCATCGAAAGCTCGACGTCCAGTTCCTCCCCCATCAGACCGAGGGCCTTGAGCTCTGAGTAGTTCTGTACCAATCCTGAGGACAAGGTGATGAGCGTGTCCTCCTCCTTGATCTTCTCAGAAGGATCGGTGATTCTGATGTCCTTCTTTCCTCTCCTGCGTCCAATTGCAACGATGAGATCGCCTTCGACCTGCAAAGGAGTGAGTCCGACCTCCTCCTCATCAGGTGACCGATCGACGATGTTGACCCTGACCATCTGTATCTCCATGGCACTCAGGCCTAGGTTGTGAACGTCTTCAATGCCATCCTTCAGAGTTCTGCCCTTGCAAGAAAGAGGTATACCCGCTGGACCAAATCGAATCATCTAGTAACTCCAGGTAAGACGACACTATGAGCAAAGTATTATTTAATGGCTATCAGCAGCGAAAGAAAACCGAACATCTGGATTATCGCATTCTTGACGAAAAAGTCGTTGAGGTTCTTGAGCATCGCATCGATTCGCACCGAAGCTCTCAAAGCGACCGTCTCTGTGGGAAGATAGCACGACCGCGTCGCGTCCGATGTCGAATATATCGAACGGTCCAGATGTCTGTCGAATCATTCTCAGGTTCTAGGAAAGCTTTATTAAAGGCCTTCCTATTAGAGCCTTTCACCCGATGTCGGGAGAGTCAGAACATGAAGAAGATGAAGAAGACGGACCCGAACCTAGTCTTCCTCATAGATTCTCTAAAGAGAGAGTCCAGGGAGAAGGGTGTCGGAATCTGGCGAGACATTGCGCGGCGATTGGAGAAGTCCAGCAAGAACTGGGCCGAGGTGAACCTGAGCAAGTTAGAAAGGTACGGCCAGGAAGGCGACGTCATCGTCGTCGCTGGAAAGGTCCTCGGAGCCGGTGACTTGAACAAGAAGCTCACGGTCGCGGCATACAAGTTCTCGGGATCAGCCCGCAAGAAGATCCAGGATGCGGGAGGCAAGAGTTTGACGATCGCACAGCTCGTCCAGGAAGACCCGGATGGTAGCGGCGTAACGATCATGGGGTGATCTGATGGCCGTCATCGACGCTGATGGACATGTCATGGGGAGGCTCTCTAGCAAGGTCGCTGAGAGGCTTCTGAAAGGTGAAGAGGTAATCATTGTCAACGCAGAGAGGGCGATCATCACAGGGAAGAGGGAGATGGTATTCGCAGAATACAAGCAGAGGAAGGACCGAGGCAAGATCATGAGGGGACCGTTCTACCCGAGGAGGGCCGACCTCATCCTCAAGAAGTCGGTGAAGGGGATGATCCCGTTCAAGACCTCGACTGGAAGGGAAGCGTACAAGAGACTGAAGGTGTACGTCGGAATCCCAAAGGAGTACTCCTCGGCAAAACTCGAAAAGGTGGAAGTGGCGATCAGGCCCAGAACAGACAAGTACGTGAGATTGGGCGACGTGTCCGCTTACCTAGGTTCGAAGGTGCGGTGAGATCATGGTCGATGTCATCAATACTACCGGAAAGCGCAAATCGGCGGTGGCGAGAGCCGTCATAAGGAAGGGAGACGGGAAGGTCAGGATAAACAGCGTGCCGATAGACATCTACACTCCTGAACTGGCTCGTTCCAAGATAATGGAACCGTTGGGCCTTGCTCCTGAGAAGGCATCAGGGGTGAATATCGATGTCAACGTTCAGGGAGGGGGCGTCATGGGACAGGCGGAAGCTTCGAGAACTGCAATTGCGAAGGCGCTTGTCCAGTTCTACAAGGACGAGGACTTGGCAAAGATGTTCAAGCAGTATGACCGCTCACTGCTCATAAGCGATCCGCGCAGAAAGCTGCCGAAGAAACCGTTGGGCAGAGGCGCGAGGAAGAAGCGGCAGAAGTCGTACAGGTGAAGACATGATAATACCAGTGAGATGTTTCACTTGCGGGAAGGTCATCGGTTCATCTTACCAGACCTTCGTCAAGAGGGTGCAGCTTGGAGAAGACCCGAAACAAGTGCTCGATGACCTCGGCCTAAAGAGGTACTGCTGCAGAAGGATGATCATCGCGCATTCGAATCTGATCGACGAGATCATCCCCCTTGGATGAAACCACTTTCACCCCTTTTCGATTTGGGTCCGTGGGGTAGCTTGGAATCCTTCCAGCTTGGGGTGCTGGTGACTCCAGTTCAAATCTGGACGGACCCACTCCGACATTTCTGACAGTTCTGAAGGCAGCTGGGGAGAAACGAGAGTAAGGAGAAGGCAAGAGGCTTGGACCCTGGATGTCGATGTGCCTCTCTATCTCTTCTCAACGCAAAGAAAAGCCTTATGCTAGCAGGTCGTTGATAACAATCTGAGGATTGGGAGACTGAGACTCAGGCCGATAGCAACCGTCATCAACGGAATAACAAATATGCCAGAATGTAACTGGAAGAAGATCGAATCCAAACTGGTTTTCTTGGACGAGTATGTCGACGGCCTCTACAGACTCAGAGAATGCAAGCGCATTTGGGTGATATTCGGTCTTCATCATC
>JAJRAG010000070.1 GCA_028682925.1 Methanomassiliicoccales archaeon | reverse complement strand
GAGCGATATCGAAGGAGGGCAAAATGGCCTACGCCGTCGCGGCCGCTAGACTCGGGATCATTGCAAACACTGGTGAAGGGGGCATGTTCCCAGGTGAAGCTATGATGACACATGGATATGAAAGTCCCAGAGCCTCCAAGAAAGGTATCAGGAGATGGACACCAGGAGGGAATCTCGTGGTGCAGTGGTCCACTGGGAGATGGGGAGTCTCGCTCGATTACTTGCTCGCCTCCGATGCAATTGAGATCAAGATTGGACAAGGCGCCAAGCCAGGCATGGGGGGACATCTCCTCGGTAAGAAGGTCACTCTGGACGTGGCGAAAGTCAGGGGGATACCTATTGGAACAGACGCTCTTTCGCCCTGCCGACACTACGACATAGAGAACTCGAGTGACTTGAGGACTCAGGTGGAAATCCTCAGGGATTTGACTAGTCACGAAAAACCGATTATGTTTAAACTTGGACCTGCGAGGCCATACGAGGACACCTACATTGCAGCTGAGGCTGGAGCGGATGCGATCTCCATCGATGGGATGGTAGGAGGAACAGGTGCGTCCCCGGACATCGTCACCCAGAACGCGGGCATACCGACAATAGCATGCATCAGACAATCAGCGAAGGCGCTCAGGGACCTTGGATTGAAGGGTAGGGTGAAGCTAATCGCTCTCGGAGGCATGAGGAACGGTGCAGACGCGTACAAGGCAATAGCGCTAGGTGCCGATGCGATAGGCTTTGGGACAGCAGCAGAAATCGCTCTTGGATGCAGGAGTTGTATGTCCTGCCACAAAGGTGCATGCCACTACGGCCTTGCGACCCAGGATCCGAAGTTCCGGGTCTGCATCGACGTCGAGTACGCGTCGCGGCGACTTGCGAATTTTGTGGGCGCATGTGCGGAGGAGCTTAAGATATTGGCCATGCTCTCTGGCCACGACAATCTTCGCACGATAACGATAGATGATATCAGAGCGCTAGATCTGAACACCGCTGCAATGACTGGGGCAAAGCTTGCCGGACTGGAGAGATCATTCCCGGAGTCCTGGGAGAAGTTCGATGCTTGACGGTCGTCTGGCGCGATATGAAACGATCAAGAATAGTCCCTCATGAAATCCGCCAGTGCGTCAAAGGCTCTGCCTAGGGTGTCAATATCAGGTAGGAAGACCAAACGGAAGTGCCCTTTCCCATATTCATCCCCAAACCCTGAACCTGGGACGACGAGCAAGTGCGCGTAGTTTAGAACATCCAGTACAAATTCTCTGTCGTCCTTCCAGCGCTTCGACTGGTATCGAGGGAAAATGTAGAAGGCGCCTCGAGGTTTTGTCGTGCTGATTCCTGGGATTGAGTTCAATCTCTTGAAGGCGAACTCGGCCCTCTCGCGTAGCTTGACTCTAATCTCTTCGTGGTGATCCTGAGGACCCTTGAGTGCCACGCTCATTGCCATCTGGCAAGGGTAGTTCGCAGACAATCTAAGCCTCAACTGTCTCATCACTCCTTCTTTTATGTCCTTGAGCTCATCGTGCGAATCTCTGAAAACCGCATACCCCAATCGCCATCCAGGTAGAAGGTCGACCTTCGAGAATCCGTTCAAGATCACCATTGGAATATCAGGGGCCAGAGTGGAGGGAGAATTGTGCACTCCATCAAACGTCATAAGATCATAGATCTCATCGGATATCAGAAGCAAATCGTGCTCCCCCGCTATATCGGCTAGGTCCTTCAGTGTTTTCCCAGGATACACGGCCCCAGTTGGGTTGTTTGGGTTGATTACAACTAGAGCCTTGGTCCTCGGAGTGATCTTCTTGCGGATATCATCGACGTCGGGTTGCCAATTGCTACTCTCATCGGTCCTATATGAAATTGGTCGACCGCCAAAAAACGAAGTAAATTCAGGATACGTCGGATAACCTGGGCCCGGAACTAGTAGCTCATCACCGGGCTCAATCATAGCGGCAACCAGCATCTGGATGGCTTCAGTGACGCCTGCAGTCACGATCACATCATTGACTTCCACGTCGATCTGATTCTTCTCCTTCTCGCGATCGACTATCGCTTTCCTAAGCCCCATGTATCCTTCCGATTCCGCATAACCATTGTCGCATTCCTCCACCGCTTTGCAGAGAGCTTCCCTAACGTGCTTCGGAGTCTTGAAATCGTATTTGTTCGGATCGCCTATGTGAAGTTTGATTACCTCGATCCCTTCATTCTCCAGTTTCTTCGCTGGTACAAGGAATTCGCGAATTGCATAGCTGACGGACATAGAACGCCTGGTCGCCTTCATATTACGCGAATGAGACCGCGTTTTAATTATTTAACTTCTAAGCATCCCCAAAGTGCGGTTTTGGACACACACCTTCAACGAGGTCGCCTGTGTGGTGGTGGAATAGTATTAATACGAAATTGCCCACTCGCAAGGTTCATGGGCTTGGTTCGATTGGGGAAGATGCATCTATGTTGGTGCAGGACCTGCAACCTGCCCATTCTTGAAAACGGGAAATGCTGCATCTGTGGAGAGAAAGCTGAACCGGTCGCTTTGACACCGCCAGGAGACATCAGGCCAGCATTTGAAGCAAACATCCGACTTCTGAGGGAAATCATCAATCAACAGTTTGGAGACAAGTGTGGCGAATGCATGTTTCCAGATGGTCAAATCGCGCTCATGAATAAAATCCCCGCTCTTGACAGGATGGACGAAATCATATTGGATGGCGAAGTCATCGGCACCCTACGCTACGACATCGGAAGAGGTTGGAAGCTCCTATTGAGGCTGTCTGGGGCGAGGAGAATCCAAGAGAAGGTGACCAAAGGATACGTCCTCGCAGATGATGGAGCCGTTGATGCGATTGCCTCGAATGGATTGAACCTTATGGCACCGGGAGTTCTCGAGATAGGTGGAACAATTCAACCTGGGGATGAGGTGATTGTTCTCACGAGCAATCATAAGGCCATCGCGACGGGTGCGGCAAGGATGTCGAATGATCAGATGTGCCGCGCCACGAAAGGCCTCGCAGTCAAGTCCAGATGGACTGGCGAACCCAGCGAGCACGTCCGCAAAGCGGGCCCCCACGCATGGAAAGACGTCATTAGGGCAAATTCAGATGTGATCAATAGGAGGCTTGACGAGGCAATTCGATTCATAAGAGATGTCAAGGTCAAATATGACCTTCCGGCCGTCGTCTCATTTTCGGGAGGAAAGGACAGTCTGGCAACCTTGCTGCTCTGTCTCGATGCTGGATATCATTTCCCAATACTGTTCCTTGATACTGGGCTGGAGTTCCCCGAGACAGTCGATCACGTTGTCGATGTGGCCACGAGACACAATCTCGATCTCATAGTCGAGAAAGCTCCCGAAGGAGCCTTCTTTGACAACTTGAGTCTCTTCGGTCCCCCCGGAAGGGACTATAGATGGTGCTGCAAGACGAACAAATTGGGCCCGACGGTAAAGATGATTCTTGACCATTTTCCTGATGGGGTCCTCTCATTCATCGGGCAGAGGAGATACGAGTCAGAGCAGAGATCCAGCAAGCCGAAAGTTTGGAACAATCCATGGACCCCCGGACAAGTTGGTGCATCTCCAATACAGGACTGGACTGCGCTTCACGTTTGGTTGTACATCTTCTCGAAAGGGGAGAGTCACAACGTTTGGTACGATAGAGGATTGGATAGAATCGGATGTTACCTCTGTCCCGCATCGGATCTGGCGGAACTCAGATTAGCCGAATCGGCATGCCGTATGTTCGATAGATGGAACGAGTACTTGGAAGACTATGCGAAGTCGAAAGGATTGTCGGAGAAGTGGCTCGAACTCGCCCTATGGCGATGGAAGAAAGTCCCAGCTTCTGTGAGAGATGAGATAAAGAGACTGGGTTCTGTGGAAGACGTCATGGCAATCAGAGATGCCGGAACGGAAGATGACAGTGGAAGAGGAACTGGTATGATTCTTCATATGCAGAACGGATTCTCACCGTGCATCCAGGGATATACAATCGAGGGAGCGTTTAATCGATCTCTCGACATAGAAAGAGTGGCTAATGTCCTTGCAATCATAGGAGCGGTGGAGTTGAACGACAAAGAGGGTTGGTGCCTACTTGATGGAATGAGGATTTTCAAGGAAGGCGTTCTCATCGCTAAGGGTTCCAGTCCTGAAGATGTAAGAGAAAAAGTAGAAAAGGTGCGCAAAGCCGTGGTCAAGGCCATGGAATGCGTCGGATGCGGAGTCTGTGTCGCAAGATGCGACCAGGGTGCACTCTCGCTGCAGAAGGACCGGATCCGCGTGGCGACCTCCAAGTGCAAGCACTGTGGGAGTTGCATCGAACCATGCCCTGCTATCAGCTTCGGCGACTCCGCGTTCGAGTTCTGATGCTAGTAGATTCGCCTACCAGACTACATCAGGTCCGACGCAAGACCCGAATGCCCCCAAGTCAGCGCACGAAATCGATGCCGTCGTCCGAGCCTGAGCGGCGACCCCTTGCAGCCGAGCCTACGTTCTCGCCCAGCCTGTCGTAATTGGTGTCCGACTTGCCGAGCATGTATTTGGATCGAGCACCCGTCACTATCAGCAGCACCTTGATCGATCCCTCCAACTCGGGCTCAATTGAGCAACCCCATATTATTCGAGCCCTGTCGTTAACGCTGTTCGTGACAATCTCCGCTGCCTTCTGTGCTTCACCGACGGTCATATCTGGCCCACCGACAACTCTTATGAGAGCCCCTTTTGCATCCTTGAGGTCTATCTCTCCTAATAGGGGGGACGTCAGAGCTTCCTTCACCGCTGCATCGACACGATTGTCAGTATCCTTGTCAGCCTCACCGATGCCCACGAAGGAGATGCCGCCTTCCCTCATGACGGTCTGAATGTCGCTGTAGTCCAAGTTGACCAGACCAGGTTTCGTTATTATTTCGGTCAGTCCCTTCATTGTCTGCATAAGAACCTCGTCGGCGACCTTGAATGCAGCATCGATTGGCAGTTTCGGGACCAGCTCCAATAGTTTGTCGTTCGGGATCACGATCGTGGTATCGCATATCCTTCTGAGCTTGTCGAGACCTGTGACGGCGTTCTCCATCCTAATCGTGCCTTCGGCCTTGAACGGAAGTGTCACGACGCCGATTGTGAGAGCTTGAATCTGATCTTTCGCGATCCTGGCGACATAGTGCGCAGACCCCGTCCCAGTGCCACCGCCCATGCCTGCAGTGACAAATACGATAGTCGAGCCTTGCAGAAAACTCCTTATCTCGATGTCGTTCTCGTGAGCGGCTTGCTCCCCGACCTCGGGTATCGCACCGGCTCCCAGCCCCCTCGTCGTCGTCCTTCCTATCAAGATCTTCTTCGGGGCCCTGATAGTCAGCAAGTGCTTGGCGTCAGTGTTTATGGCACAAAGCTGAGCACCGCTTATGCCGGCATCGACGCAGCGATTGATCGTGTTCGATCCCCCTCCGCCGCAGCCAATAATCTTTATGGTGACGTCCATCTGGGCGGCAATCTTCTTAAGTTCCTCATCAACCTCGGAGGACTCCTGCTCCACTTTGGGAGCCGGCTTCTGATCCGCCTCCTTGGTCACGGCCAACGCATGTTTCACTAATGAATTCACCATGAGTGCATCCCTCATCTGGAGGTAACTAAGAACGGACTTATAAACATTGCGAATCTCCAGCAAGTCAAAAAACCCATTGAGATCCTCGATCTAGTCCGGCGATTTGAGACTAGGTCTCAGAGACAAACACCGGACAACCCCCTACAATCATCCGCAAAGAATGCTCCGCTAGACCTCTGTTACATTCTCAACCGATTATTCGCATGACGATTTCTGGCCACATTACAAGGTGGATGCTAAGCTCCTCTTCCAGGTCCCTAAAGCAGCGTTGATAAATCTCCTCTGCGGATGCAGGCATCAGTCCTGAAGAGAGCTTGAGACAGACAAGACCGATGGTATAGACTGTGAAAATGGCTGACGGGTCCCCAGTTGCGACCCTTTCCCTACAATTCTCATCAAAGAATCCGATGAACTCATCTTCTAGGAACGCCCGCAGAAGCTCTATCCCTTCATCCTTTCTACCGGCAATGGTGGCGGATGTCACCGAATCCATCAGCTCATGTATCCTAGAAATGGCCCACACATCGACACCCGAGAGATCCGAAGGCTTCATCTCGGGTCGTTTCTTGATGGACTCTTTGATGATTCTCCCGATTCGAAGGAGTTCATTCCTCACGCTCGATTCCCTCATACGAGACTCGATTATCTCTCTCGTTTCATCGTAAGTCCTGGACCTACTGGCTCGGATCGCCTTCCTGAGCGGTTCCTCGATCACACCCCCGAAGACTCCTATCCTAGCAAGATCTGGAGCCATCCTGAGGATGTCAACTACGTAACTGCGAAGCTGTTCTGCGCTCCTGTACCTGTGCTTGACGAAATCCAGGCAAGTGGATATGTCTTTCACTGCTTCCATAATCTCTCCTTCGAGGAACGTACTCTTCGACGAGTCTGCAAGGGCTTCGATATCGTCCACTGGTATGTTTTTGTTCCTGGCCATCGCCATCAGAAGCATCGTCTGCTCGTAGAAAGACGCGTACGTGATGGCATGAAAACCCACATGCTCCCCCAGGAAGGAAAGAACCGCCCTCCTGACCTCTCTGCTAGGATGAACGATATTGTTCAGGACCGCGCTCTCTCCAGCCTTTGACTTGACTATTTCGGTAATGCTTGATCTAACGCTCTCTCGCACTCTCTTGTCAGGATGGTTGTAGTACTTGAGGAGTACAGCGACCATCTCGTAGGGATCCTGCGCGCCGTGCCTCAGGATTCTCTGCACCATGCGTCTTCTCTCGGTAGCCAGAGGAGAACGAAGAGAACTGACAAGAGCGTTTTCAATTCGCATCCCTTCGGTAGCCCTTCTTCGGGGAAATCCGACCAGATTCCTGAGAGACAAGCGCCCCATATGAAAAGGGTTATAGTCTATGTGAGATACAAGTATTTTTCTCGAGATCTGAGAATCTAACTAATTCATTATCGACAAAGATTCTATTGTTTTTCGATTGCTTTGCATGAGAATAGCGAACGCGACTCTTCAATACGAGGGCTGCTCGAGAATAGTACCAAATTGAAGAATACGTCTGGATTCTCAACAAATGGAACTGTCATCGAAAAGCTTTTTATGTTCCCTCTTAATTATACCCATTGCAGACGCTTAGGAGTGTGTGGGTTCAGATGGGTGAATTGTCTCAGATCCGCGGTGTTTTAGAAGAGATCAAGAAATTGGATCATGTCATTGATGTCTCTCTAATCTCCAGAGGGGGAATGTATATCAGCGGCGATCCTCCGAGAGGCGTTCACCAGGAGACCTTCGCCGCAATGTCCGCGATAATACTTGGCGCGGCGGAGACGACCTCTGCCGAACTCAAGGACAGCCTCGGCAGAGTGGTACTGCAGCTCGCTGGAAGGAACCTCATTCTGACAGCCGCAGGTCCGCGATACCTTCTGGCCGTCGCAACAGACTCCGATGGGGATATAGGCAAGATAGCTTCTGAAGCCAAAGAGAAGATATCCAAAGTCGAGATAACCTTGTAGCCAACCTAAAGCCTTTTGAATCCCCTTTCAACCCATTCAGATACACATTTCATGGCGTATCCGATCGAGCCGGGCACTGAACGGCTCGACCCTTCCACAGTCGTTTGCCTTCTCAAGATCGCTTTGGCAAGATCCTCGGCGGTTTGACAATGATCGGGGAAAACGGTGAGAGCCTTCCCAATCCCCTTTAGTGAGTGGGCATCGCTGCCTCCAATCACAGAGAGCCCGAGGGATTTCGCAAGTCTCTCGGCATTCTTGTTGCTGCTCCTGAGTGACCTCCCATTGAGGGCTTCTATCGCGTCAAACCTTCCTTTGATGATGTCTCTGCTATCCAGCCCGGACCATGTTCTCCTCGGATGCGGGGCAGCCGCAATGCCTCCCAACCCGTGGATTCTGTCGATTGTCTCTTCTACACTAAGACCCTTCTCGACTGCCTCCGTGACATGATATGCTAGGACATGCCCCGAATCTGTTGTGATCTCCATCCCAGCCAAAACGACAGGACTTTCAATATCGAGTGCGAGTGCCTCGATCGATCCCATGAAGGAGTTGTGGTCGACAATGGCAATCGCGCCGACGTTGAGTGAACCGCACCTTCGCACGATATCTCTCACAGAAAGCGAACAATCTCTCGAGTATTCTGAGTGTAGATGGAGATCCGCCTTCATCGGATTGGGGCCCCGCTTTCTATGTCGCCATCAACGGTGATCGGGACTCCGTTCTTGGTACAAAGAACCAAAGCATCGCATGCCTCGGCTGAAGGCAAGAAGACGGCGACGGTCTTTCCTGGTCCTGCCGCCGCGCACGGTCCCTTTGATCTTACAATCCGCCCGATATCGACACTATCTTGGCTCGCCATCCTGCCCACGAGCATGCTCAGCTTCTGGAACTCGGGAAATGTGAGGACCTTCTCCGATGGCTTCATTCCACAATCGACCGATTCCCCTGCTAGCACGTCTGCTGCAGGAGTGAGAAGCATCACCTTCCCGCCATGTTCAGCAGCAAGTAGCATTCCTTGCGACTCGACACCCCTGAGTTTCGCTGGCTGTAGATTCGTGACAACGACAATCTTCTTGCCGATTAGCTCATCACTGAGATAGTGTCCTTTCAAACCAGCCACTAGTCTTATTCTCCTTCCGATGTCGACATCCATGACAAGAAGCTTGTCTGCGTTTGGATGGTCACTCACTGACTGAATGGTACCAATCTTCAAGCTCAACTTCTCGAAATCACTGAACATCTGATCACCTTTTCCGATTACCACCCTCGAAAACAATGGCCTCGATTCCTGAAGTATCTGGCCCGCCGATATTGGTGTCATGATCCAACCCCAACCCTTGTCCAAAATGCTAGCTTCATAACCCAGGAGTCTCCAAACGTCTTCTGCAGATCGAGGTATGAAAGGATAGCTGAGGACGGCCAGGGACTTGACTACCTCCAGGTTCAGATTGAGGACCGAGCCGCACTTGTCCCTGTCATTCTTGACCAATGCCCAAGGAGCGACGCTATCGAAGTACCTGTTTCCAAATTGGGCCAGATCCATGACCGACTTTAACGCCTTCTTGAACTGGCAGGTAGACAGATGCTCGTCCACTTGACCCATTGCGGTTCTGATAGCATCCGTCACCTCACGCCTATTCTCTTCGGTGCTTTTGAACTCAGGAACATTTCCGAAGTTGCGGTGAGTGAAACTCAGGACCCTATGATAGTAATTCCCCAACGTGGCAACGAGTTCATTGTTGATCTTGACCTCGAATTCCTCCCAAGAGAATTCTGCGTCTCTATTTTCCGGCATTTCGGTCGCCAGATAATATCTGATGATGTCGGAATCGTAGTCCTGAAGAAGTGAGGGGATATCTATGCCGACCCCTCTGCTTTTCGAGAATTTCTCGCCTTTGAATGTCAGAAACTCGTTGGCTGGAACATCGTATGGAAGGTTGAGTCCTCCGTATCCCATCAATATCGCTGGCCAAATGATCGTGTGGAATGGAATATTATCCTTACCAAGAAAATAATAGTGCCTTACCTCTGGGTCTGTCCAGAATGGTATCCAAGCGTCTCGATCTCCTGATCGTTTGGCCCATTCGATCGATGCTGATAGATAGCCGATCACTGCCTCGAACCAGACATATATTACCTTATCCTCCCAACCTGGTAGCGGAACGTTGACCCCCCAAGTCATATCCCTCGTAATCGCCCTGTCGGCAAGACCGGCTTCCAGCCAATTTCGGGTGAATGTCTGGACATTCGCTTTCCAATATGATTTGTCTCTGACGTAATCGAGAAGGCGCTCCTGGAACGCGCTCAGGCGAAGGAAATAGTGCTCCGTATCCTTGAGCTCCGGAGAAGATCCACATAGAGTGCATCTTGCGGCCTCAATCTCTCCCGCAGAAAATGTTGTTCCACAACTGTCACATTGGTCTCCCCTCGCCCTCTCATTCCCACAGTTCTTGCATCTGCCTTCAACATATCTGTCTGGAAGGAACCGCTGACAACGAGGGCAATGATACTGGAGCGTCTCCTTCTTGTACAGATAGCCATTATCCAGGAGGCGAAGAAAAACATCATGGACGACCTCGAAGTGATTCTGTGTATGCGTCTTGGTGAAAAGACTAAAGTCGATGTGCAGATCCTTGATCGCCTTGGAATTGATATTGTGATATTTCTCGGCAATTTCCTCAGGCGACACGTTCTCCTTCTCCGCCTTGACCGTGACAGGAGTACCATGCTGGTCCGAACCTGAAACCATCAGCACCTCATCTCCCTTGAGGCGGTGGTATTTGGCGAATATGTCAGGGGGCAGAAGAGATCCAGCTACGTGTCCCAGATGAATCGGGCTGTTCGAGTACGGCCATGCAACACACACAACTACCTTAGCCATTGAATTCCTATGCGAATACTACTGGTAGGATTTAAGCGTTGACCATTAACCAGCGTCCCAGACTGAAAGAGAAAAGGATGCCTCCCATTGGCTCACAACAGCATTCTCATTCTCATTGACAACCTAGGAGATACTCTTGGGTGACATTGATGACACTGTGAGACTCCATGTTTAAATAATTCAGGCTGTCATAAAGTATTATTTGGAGCGGGAATTCGATGACAAGAGAACTTTCGTTCGAGAAATGCAGGAATCTATGTCCAGATCTCGTCTTTGAGTGCAAGTCCACTGCTGAGCTGAAACCACTAGATGAGATCATCGGCCAAGATAGGGCGCTTAGAGCACTGCAATTTGGCCTCAACATAGAAGAAAAAGGATTCAATGTCTACGCGTCGGGATTCGCCGGCACGGGCCGAAGGACAGCTATAGTCGATTATGTCAAAGAACTTGCAAGGAAAATGCCAGTCCCACAAGACTGGTGTTACGTCACGAATTTTCGCGATCCGACGAGCCCTCATGCGATGAAGCTCCCTTCGGGACGGGGAGAGAAGTTCAAGAGAGACATGGAGAAGTTCGTCTTGGAAGCCATTCGCACTTTGAAGAAGACTTTCGAAAGTGAGGAATACGTTCAGAAAGTAAGCTTGAAACTAAAAGCGCTCGAGGAAGAGAGGAAGGACCATCTGAGCAAGTTGAACAAGATGACCCTGGATGCGGGTTTTCAGTTACAGCAGGCGCAAATCGGCCTACTGCTGATTCCAGTAATCAATGGGAAGCCAATGACAGATGAGGAATCAGCCGCTTTGCCGCCTCAAGTCGCCCAGAAGTTGCAGAAGAAACGGGAGGTGCTTGAGGTCAAGGTCCGGAGCGCTTTCAGACATCTCAGGGAGCTTGAGACTCAAGCGCAGGAAGAGGTCAAGAAGCTGAGTCAGGAGATTGCAGCATTCGCGATGGAACCTTTGCTGGATGCCATAAAGGAAAAATATAACGACTGCGAGGATGTGGTGAAGTTTGTCGCGGAGGTTGAGAAGGACATAATCGACAAACTTCCCACGGTAATGCAGCGACCCCAGGAGGCACAGCCGAATCTTCCATTCGGTCTGCAGCCACCAGTAGAGGACCCCACGCAGAACTATAAAGTGAACGTTGTTGTTGACAATTCGAAATTGGAGGGTGCTCCAGTCGAGATCGAGATGAACCCGTCGTACTATCGTCTATTCGGTGCGATCGAAAAAGAGGCCAGATTTGGTGCGCTGATTACTAACTATACGATGGTAAGAGGAGGCGCTGCTCACAAAGCGAACGGAGGATTTCTGGTATTGCCGGTCGAGAGGTTGTTCACGGATCCTTTCATGTGGGAAAGCATGAAGCATGCTATTTCAAATGAGAAGCTCGAAATCGAAGAGCCAGGGGCAAGTCTGGCCTACATCGCTACCAAGTCGCTGAGGCCAGAGCCGATTCCTTTCAATGCGAAGATCATCTTGCTCGGAACACCGTTGATCTATGAGATCCTGTACTCAGGGGATCCAGACTTCAAGGACCTATTCAAGGTCAAGGCGGATTTCGACACGTCTATGGATAGGAATGAGAGAAACATCAAGCAGTATGCGGCATTCATCTGCTCCATATGCGAGAAGGAGAAACTGCTCCACCTGGATCCCACTGGAATTGCGGCAATAGTTGAGTACAGCTCACGATTAGCAGAGGACCAAAGCAAGCTTTCTACGAGATTTTCCGAGGTAGCTGACATCATTCGGGAAGCGAATTTCTATGCTAAGCGGGACGCGTCAAAGCACATAACTCGCAAGCATATCAGCCAGCAGCTCGAGGAGAAAGTGTTTCGTTCGAACATGATCCAAAAGAAAATCGAGGAGATGATGATGAAGAACCTTCTGCTCATAGAAACAGATGGAGAGAAGGTCGGACAGGTTAACGGTCTCGCGGTCCTGGGCATGGGAGATTACGCCTTCGGAAGGCCGAGCAGAATCACCGCAAGCATAAGCGTGGGGAAGGAAGGCATCATCGATATAGAACGCCAGGCGCAGATGGGGGGCCCGACCCATACCAAGGGGGTACTCATTTTGAGCGGATTCCTCAACGACAGATACGCCCAGGATAAACCCCTAGGCCTGACGGCCCGTCTGGTATTCGAGCAGAGCTACAGCGGTGTGGATGGTGACAGTGCATCCAGCACTGAACTCTATGCGCTTCTCTCCGCTCTCTCTGATAAACCTATCAAACAGTACCTGGCCGTGACTGGGTCGGTAAACCAGAAGGGAGAAGTACAAGCGATCGGAGGCGTCAATCACAAGATCGAAGGATTCTTCGATGTCTGTATGGCCAGAGGTCTGAACGGCAAGCAGGGCTGCGTGGTTCCTGAGAGCAACGTTCAGAATCTCATGCTCAGAGAAGATGTCGTCAAGTCGATCGAGGAAGGCAAGTTCCACATCTACCCCGTGAGAACCATTGATGAAGGTGTAGAAGTGCTGACTGGCGTGAAGGGTGGAAAACGACTCAAAGATGGAACTTACGAGAAAGGAACGGTAAATGACATTGTTCAGAAGCGCTTATATGAAATGTCTGAAAAGATCAAGGAATTCAAGGAGTAGACTGCTAGACTTCCGACGACATACTATCGTGAATGGATTGTCTTTGAATCATACTTTGACAATCGTCGCAGGCCTTTCCGCTAGATCATGATTGACACAAGGTTC
>JAJRAG010000069.1 GCA_028682925.1 Methanomassiliicoccales archaeon | reverse complement strand
TATCAAAGAAGAATGCGAAGCTCTTTTCCGCAATGAAATCGATGTGCAGCTTGATGAGGGTCAGGGCGGAAGCGAGGTTCATCGGCAAGGTTCAAGGAGTGTACTTCAGGGATTATGCCAGACGCTTCGCGACCGAGCTAGGCATCCTAGGTTGGGTGATGAACATGCCCGATGGGTCCGTCATGGCGGTCTTCGAAGGAGAAAGGGAGGACATCGATAAGGTCGTCAGGAGATTGAGGACGGAGCACCCTGCCGCCAAGGTGGACAGCGTCGAGATAGATTGGTCCGATTGCGAAGGCGGTTTCGATCGTTTCGAAGTCCGATACTCAGATTAGGGGATCTCTGTCTGGCAATCACCGGACTTCGATTCCATACACTTTCTCCGGATTCCCTTTGTGGATCTTCCAGATCGTTTCCTCATTCATGGACCCTGAGGCCAATAGAGCTTTCGTCCTCTTGGGAACGGTCGTTATTGACATGACCGCTCCGGGTCTTGAGAGATCGTCCAGATAATCCGTCTCCATCATGAACCTCGTGCCCTTGTGCAGAGCCTCTTCGATCGAAGTCCTGCTCGCGAGGACCGATGGGAACAGACCATGGTTTTCTTCTTCCAGTACAAGAGGAGGGCAGTAATGCTTGACGACTCGCCCCCTGTCTAGACCCGCCGCATCGGCCATTCGAGCGAGTTCCATCATTGACTCGGGCGTTGCCCTCTCGGCGTGCAATACCACCGCACATCCGATGTCTGATGCCACCTCCATGCCATATAGCATGATTTCGTTCGAGGCCTGAAGTACTTCGGATGGCACAGGGAAATGAGGTCTGCCGATCTCCCCTATCGCAACGGCCGCTCCATCCTTGACGAGTTCCCCGGCCATGTCCATCCCGGCTTTCATGATTTCTGTAGCTTTGGATAGTCCGTGTTTCTTTGCCAAATCAATCAGCAGGACTGGATAGGGTCCGACGCTAACGAACACGCCCACATCCGTTTCCTTCCTCGCCCTATCCGCGATGTCCAATGTGATTTGATAAGAAGCTCTGAAATCCTTCTCGTCTTTGACCTGGACCTCGTGGTATGGAAGCTGGGAGAGCATGGCATGCGTTCCGCCAGCTCTTGAGAACTCTCTCAGTGCCTCTATGTTTCGACCCGATGGCTGAAGATGGATGTGATTATCCAGTATCGGAAATTTCATGGCTCAGTGCAACAGACCAGCCGCTTTCAGTTCTTCGGTTATCTTGTTGACGGCGGCTTCGACGTCCTGAGGCTTTCTTGCGCCAGTGCAGACAAGCTTACCAGATCCGAACAGTAGAACGACCACCTTCGGTTCGTCTATTCTGTAGACCAGACCCGGGAACTGCTCCGGCTCGTACTCCACCTTCTCCAGACCAAGCGAGATCGCTATGGCGTTCAGATTGATTTCTGTGCCGAGATCTGATGAGGCGACGATGTTCTGGACCTCGATTTTTGGCTCCATCTTGATCTTGATTCCTGCACGCTCGATCTGTTTTGCGACCTTGTTGATCGCGACCTTGACGTGCTCCAGGCTCTTGGCTCCGGTGCAGACGACCTTCCCACTTCTGAAAAGAAGGGTGGCGGTCTTTGGCTCCTTCAGCCTGTATATGAGTCCCGGAAACTGTTCGGGCTCGTACTCAGCGCCATCAAGCGCGAGCGCGATAGCCTGCAGGTCTAGTTCTTCGCCTAGTGATGTGGAAGCCACGACGTTCTCGATCTTTATCTTGGCCATGTGGTCACCTGAGCCGGTTATTTAAATACCCCTTTATATAGGTTCTTATACTCTCATCCCAGAAAAATAGGAACTGGGTTAAAGATTCGAAATGACTGGCAATAGACTGTCTTCTGATTGGAGACTTGCGATTCTGCACTTGTATCTGCTTCAAGCTACGATGCAAATTTCATCTCTCGGCAGGGGAACGGTGATCGAGGGCGCGGAACTGATGATGCGTTGGCTAGAGTATGGCTCCCACCGACTCATCGATTTGGTATCTCTTCGAGATTCCGGATCTTGGCGGTCGTGGCAAGGCGCCTTGGAACCAACTGGGAGTAGACAATGCATCTGTTCCATAAAGTCTTTATAAAGCGGGCGTCCTAGTGTGAAAAATCGGTTCTTATGGAGTCCCCTGGCGATTACATTCTCAAGGTCACCAAGCTGAGCATCGAGATAGCGAATCAGATGATTGTGGACAATCTGAGTTTTGCTATCAAGAAAGGGATCACCTTGGCGATAGTTGGACCCAACGCAGCGGGCAAAACAACCCTTTTCAGGGCACTGCTGAATCTTATTCCATATGGGGGGCACATTGAATGGATCGGAGAAGTCAAAATCGGATATGTGCCACAGATCCTTTCCGCTCGGGATATACCTATTTCAGTGAAGGAATTCCTCTCCTTCAAGGATGGTTCAGACATTGACCAGGTTCTCGTCTCTGTGGGTCTGAACCCAAGTGCCGTCTTGAACAAGAGTCTTGGAACGCTCTCTGGCGGGCAGCTGCGAAGAGTCTTGATCGCCTGGGCCATAATTGACAAGCCGAACGTACTGCTCTTCGATGAACCGACGACCGGGGTCGACTCCGACAGTGAAGAAGCCATCTATGGGATGTTAAGAAGACTGACGGCGAAGGAGAATATCACGCTCATTCTCATATCACACGATCTTCACATCATCAGAGAGTATTCCGATTATGTGTTGGCTCTGAACAAATGCATGGTGTTTTTCGGAGAATCCAAAGAGGTTGCGAACCCAGCCATACAGAAGCTCATCTACGGGGAGCCTGTGTGTATGGTATACGGTGAAGAGCATGGCGGAACCATTGGTCTATAGCTTGGTGGTGGGGATCGCGGTGGGAATCTCCGCTGGCTATATAGGTTCAATCATGGTGCTCGAGAGAATGGCTCTGGTCGGTGACGCTTTGTCCCACGTGGCTCTGCCGGGAGTCGCGATAGGACTTCTCTTGAATTTCAACCCGTTCGTCGGCGCCTTTGCTTTTCTTTTCATATCGGCGGTCATTATCTGGCAGCTCCAAAGAGTAACGAAGCTGTCTTTTGAGACACTTGTAGGTGCAGTGTTCACGCTGGCGCTCGCGATAGGGATACTCCTGGTTCCGGAGGTGGACCTGCTCGAAGCCTTGTTCGGCGACATAACCAAAGTCGGCTTGATAGATGCTATGGCAGCCATCGTCGTATCCATTGTGGTAATCGCTCTAACGAGGGTGATCTACCGAAAGATTGTGTTGAGCTTGATCTCCGAAGAGCTCGCGGCATCTAAAGGGATCAACGTCGCGAGGACGAACCTATTGTTTCTCCTTCTCGTATCTCTCACGGTAGCGATAGGGATAATGATCACGGGAACACTGTTGGTCGGTTTCCTCGTCGTGACGCC
>JAJRAG010000068.1 GCA_028682925.1 Methanomassiliicoccales archaeon | reverse complement strand
CATCTTCTTTCAGGTACACGACCTCCGTATCCTTGGACAGGTTCGAGAACAGCTCCTTGTGAGACCTATTGGAGATATATATTCCTGGAGAGGATTTCTCCTCTTCCGTAATCTTCTGCATTAGTGCGTTCCGGACGAGGGCTCCAGTGCTTCGCTCATCTGGATTGAGATATTTCAACTCACTTCCAACGAATCGGAGAGTCTTCGGCGGAGAAGGCTGACCCCGGAGAACAAGAAACACTTCGACATCTTTTCTGATGGTGTGAGACAAAAAGAAAGCGGAGTTTATGCAACGCAGCAAGATGTCCAGTCGGCCAGCTCCTCCACAAAGATCATCGAGCTTGAAACTCCCGGAGGTGGTGGCCCGATGACCGATGACTATGTATCGTCTCACTCTGGCACCTCGAGTCCCCCGGCCTGCAACTGCTTGAGAAGTTGTCTCCTCAGCTTTCTGTTCCCGAGGAATCCTTTCACAGCCTTTTTTGAGATGTTGTATTGTCGAAGAAGTTCTCTGACGTCCTTCGGATCGACGCCGGAACCTCTGGCTATTCGCAGAATCCTTGTCGACTTAATGATTCGAGGATCCTCCATCTCTTCTTCGGTCATAGAGTCCATGATCACCCTAAACTTCCACAACCTCTGTTGCGACTCTTCTACATCGATCTTGTCGGTCAGACCTGGCATTCCTGGCAACATTGAGACAAGCTTCTTTAGCGGCCCCATCTTAGTAAGCATCTCCATCTGGTCGTACATTTCCCTCAGAGTGAATCTGCCCGACATGATCTTTCTCGTCGTTTCGAGCGCCTCTTCCTCTGTCATAGACTCCTGAGCCTTTTCTAGGAGGGTCTGTATGTCTCCCATGCCCAACAGGCGAGAGATGAAACGCGCGGGTTCGAAGGGCTCGATGTCCTCAAGATGCTCACCCGTTCCGATGAAAACGATGGACGCCTTCGTCTGCGCCACAGCGCTCAGTGCACCGCCACCTTTCGCGGATCCGTCCATCTTCGTCAATATTACGCTAGTGACGCCGACGGCATCGTGAAACGCCTTTGCTTGGGGTCCTGCCTGCTGACCCGTCGCCGCGTCCAAAACGAGAATCCTTTCGTCGAATTTCGCCAGGCTTGCGACATCCTTTATCTCCTGTATCAGGTCGTCCTCAAGAGCATGTCTTCCGGAGGTGTCAACTATGATCACGTCCGTACCGCTCAACTGTTTCAGACCCTCTGAGACGATCCTCGTAGCATCCTTTGCATCCCTATTGCCGTGTACAGGGATCCCAAGCTTATCACCGATCTGCTTCAACTGGTCGTAGGCTGCTGGTCTGTGAACATCCGCTGCGATCAACCCCACCTTCAATCCTTTCTTGTGGAAGTATCTGCCGAGCTTGCCAGCGGTCGTAGTCTTCCCTTGGCCATACAATCCGATCATCATGATGACCTGACGCGAGAGCGGGATAGTGCGTTGCTCCCCAAGGATCTTGACCAGTTCTTCATAAATAATCTTGATGACATGCTCCCTGGAGCTCATTCCTGCAGGGGGCTTCTCCGTCAAGGATCTCCGCTCGACCTCTTTCGTGAGTTCCAGAACGAGTTTCACGTTCACATCTGACTGAAGAAGGGCGCGTTGTATGTCCCTGGTCACTTCTTTGATCAGCTTCTCGTCTATGTGACCCGCATTGGCGATCTTCTTTAAGACATCCCGCAGTGATCTGCCAAGCCCTTCAAGAACCGTCTCAAATCACCGCCGCCAAGAGTATTCCGCTGTCTATTAAACTTTACCGTCCAGTGTAGATGTACAAAAAAAGGGATGGGAAGGGCTAGCCTTGTCAGAAGGGATGGGATGCACTCTAACAACTAGCCCAGAACTTCCCGACACAACTATAACCTTAATGCTATATAAATTTTTTGACAAATTGACCTTAAATTCTTCAAGTTTTCCTATCCAGATGAATACAATTGTAGAAGGACTATTCCAGAAAGCATTATCCGATCAGAGATAGCCAGACTTCTGAAGAGTCATGATGTCTTCGGTGCTCAGTTTATCTCCCTTCTTGAATCGCTCGAATATCTGTTCTGCCTCCTGCATTGCCGTCGACTCTTCCTTCTTCTTCTTGGCCCTTCGAGCCTTCTGTCTGAGACCTGTGATTATCTTATCGTAGTCGTGCACCTGACGGATGCTCTCGATGTGCTTCCTGTGCTCTTCGTCAGCTTTCAATTTCGTCTCGATGAACTTCTCTTGAGCAGCGTCCGCCTCTTTCCTTAGGTTGTCCGCCTGTTCGTAGAGCTCGATCATCTTGTCGTGCTCAGTCTGTGCCTTCTCCGCGTTCTCGCTGACATTCCTGTGATGAGTCTCTGCTCTGTCCTTGGCCTCTCTGAGGTCCCTGATTGCATTTCGGATTTCCACGTTCTGCTCCAGGGCCTTCTCCCTTTCCTTTATTTGTGCCTGAAGGGCTGAGAGCATTTCTATTATGTCCCTTTCCTTCTCGGTGGACAGGACCGAGGTCATCTGCTTGAATTCGAGCGCCTTTAGTTCTTTCTTGAGTTTCGCGATCGGAGGACCCTCCCTTGGGAGGTTGTCCTTCTTGAGCATCAGCACCTTATCGTTGAACTCGTTGACCTTCTGATTCCAAATATCTCGCTGCTCTTTTTCCTCTCTGACCTGAACGTTTAGAGAATCGCGCGTTTCTCTGTGCCTCGCGGCTTCTTCGACTAGTTCCCTGACCTTGGCGTTGAGCTCGTCGCGCTTCATGACCCAATCTTTCGTTTGTTCGTTGAGTTCATCTCGGAGATGCCGGTGTTTCTCCGCCTCAGTGTTGCAGACCTGTCGCTTCTGTTCAAGCTCTTCTAGGAGTTCGGTCATTCATTCACACTCAACTGATTCAGCAGCAAGATTGAGACGGGATGGACATACTGACATTTGTTTATAATCCTTTCGATATCTGAAGGGAGTTTCCAACTATCCAGGAAGTCGGGTTGTTAGGACTCGTCGTCCTCTTCAAACTCATCATCCTTCTTCTCTTTCTCGTCGGGATTGAGCTCTATGTCGTGCCACTCGTTCCCGTACTGGTCCGCGCCTCCTGTTTTGAGCTCGAACTTGACCCTCAGACGGCTTCCTTCGAAGAAGACGTATGCGTTCTTCACCGTCGAAAGATAGAAGGACACTCTCTTCCCTTCGCGAGACAATCTCCGTTCCTTGCATTCAACCAGACCGACCTTCTGCAGATCTCTTATCCTCCTATAGCAGGCCGCGATCGGAATGCCGAACCTTCGGGAGATCTCCTGTGCGGACCTCGGGGTTCTAACCGTTGCAACCAGAATCCTGACCGCATATTCGTCGGTCAAGAGCTGGGATGACTTGAGTATGTCTATCTCTTTTCCCCCTTCATCAGGGATTGAAGGGATGGATGGATATTAAAATCTTCCAAGATACGAGTGCTGGTCGACCAAGCCGAATTCCTAGGCCTTTTCGCACATCGGTTCTGGCATGACAAGGAACTCCTCCTCGGGGAGCCATTCGACCTCAATCCCGAACCGCCCTTCCGCGAAGATGAACTTCAGGACCCTGACCGCACATTGATAGTACTTCACCTTTTTCCCTCTGAAGACTTCTTCTTGCCTGACGCACTTCAACAGACCAACCTCTTCCATTCTCCCGACTCTTCTGTAAGCGACAGCGATCGGAATCCCACAGACCTTGCTGAGATACTGGACTGAAAGCGGTCTCTTGTGGGTCGTGCTGAGTATTCTTCCAGCGTACTCGTCGGCCATCAGCTTCGAAATAGCATCTTCCTGAGCGTTCGTGCCTTCCATGCAAGATTTCGATGACCGCTGATTCTTAAAGACTTTATCCTGCAGGTATCAATTCTGATATCAGAATCAAGGGCGTTCAGAGCATCGGGATCAGTCTTGCGCTCGGCCCCCCTTCCTCGAACTCGAACTCCAGGTGGTAATAGGGCGTGAAGGGTTTCTGTCCGCAAAGCATGATCGCTCCTTCCATGCTCTCAAGCTTCAGATGCATTTGGGCATGGTGAGCCAATGGCACCAATAAGCCAGAGGCTTGCGTCGCCTCCGCCACGACCACTTGCCCGTCTCTCCGAGCTGAATCGATGTGTTCGAACGAATCAGTCAAAACGTCCCGTCCGTAACGTGCCTCCATGGCGTCGTATCCCAGCAGGGAAAGGTATGGTCGGGAAAACCCTGACAGCACGTACTTCAAGGGATCCCATCTAAGATCGTGAGATGCTTTGCTCCCTTCAATCGTGGCGACGAACGCGTACGGAGAGTCTACGGACCCTGAGGCGTCCAGGATGCGCATTCCCCTCGCAGCACCTTCTCTGGAGACGAGGATCGAGATTTGCCGATCCAGAACAGGGTAGTCCAATGAGTTCAACGGATACCAGACAACGCCACGCCTCTTCAAGAGGAAGTCCGATATCAATGATAGTTCAAGGCAGTTGACGACCTCCTGCGGCACATCAGCCCCAATCTCCACCAGGGTCAATGCGCCAATGGGCAGACCTCCGACTACCTTGTCCAGGTTCTCGATTCCTGTGGATACTTTCCCTTTCCCTGGATCGTCCACCGGTACGTGCCTCTTCATCGTCTCGGGCATTTTGATCCAAGTGGGCTTGAATACTCTTGTCCTCCCATCAGAAAGTGTGAAAGTGTATCTCCATCTTTCTATACGTGATCCTCTTAGCTTCTCGATGACGAGCATCCTGATTCTTCTCCCTTTCCTCTCTTCGCTGAGGAGTAAGATGACCCCATCTCCGAGGAAGTCCATACTGGAGCGTTCGGACGTCTCGAGAAGATATACGATGTTCGTCCCGGAGTTCTCCACAAGGTCCTTCTGAAGAGTGTTCACGATGCGAGAAGCCGCGATGCCGTATTTCTCCGACAACGAGTCCATACTGTCGATGACGACCAAGGTTTTCTTCGGGAGATTCGTCTCAGCAAGGTCGTAGGCGAGCTCAAGCTCCGGGAGCATGACTCCCAGATCGAGGACAATGGAGCCGTCGGTGATTTCGCCAGACCCGTACTCACTCTCGTCTCCCCCAAGGTCTCCGGCCTCGATCTGCCCCTCCAATTTCTGAAGCTCGGATCTGACGATCCCAGAGACGCTCTCGGATCTTGCCAGAGCTCTCAGAAGCTCCCTGGCGGCCTTCAGCCTCGCCTCTGCCTGTATCTGCTCCCCGGACTTCGTCTGCATGGGCTTGGTCTCTCTCAAGAAGCTTTTCCCAGCTCTCAGTATGCTATTGCGTCTTGCACGCTCTTTGAGCCATGGGAACTGACGGTAGAGAGCCTCGTCTGACACTCTGGAAGAAAGATAATATTCAGCCTGTTCGTCTGCGAGTTCTTCCACTATCTGCAGGGCGAACGTCGTCTTGCCGGTTCCGGCTTCTCCTTTGACAACGAGCGAGTGTCCGCCAGCACTTCTCAGGAAATCCAGTATCTCCTGAGGTATCCTACCTCCTTTGGTGTCAGACTCCAATTCGAACGCCACGACAATATCCCTGAAAAGCCTTTTAATCCTTTTCTTCATCTTTGAAAAAGGGAATCCGGCTTCTGGGACCATAACCTTAATGTCCAACGATTTTTATCTAAGGGAAGTGAGGAAATGCTTCTCTGCCCCCTAGACTACCGATATGGACGAGACGAGATGAAAGCGGTTTTCAGCGAGGAGAACAAGTTGAGGACCCAGTTGCTTGTGGAGGCCGCGCTCGCCAGAGCCCACGCTGAGATGGGGAACATCACAAATGCTGACGCCGCTAGAATCGCTTCGAAAGCGGATCTCAATCATGTCAAGCTCGAGCGGGTCAAGGAGATCGAGAAGAAGACAAGGCATGACGTGATGGCGATGGTGAGAGCCCTGTCCGAACAGTCGGGAACGGCCGGGAAGTACGTTCATCTTGGTGCGACATCGAACGACATTATCGATACCGCCACCGCGATCCAGATTCGCAGCGCCCTCGACATGCTCGAAGATGACGTCAAGTCCCTCTTGAAGACCTTATCGAGGATGGCAAAGAAGCATCGGAGAACGATCATGGTCGGGCGGACGCACGGTCAGTTCGCAGTCCCAATGACATTCGGATTCAAGATCGCTGGATATATCGCAGAGTTGATGAGATACCTTGAGAGGATCTCAGAAGTGAGGAGGCGCATTTGCGTTGGGAAAATGTCCGGCGCCGTCGGAACTGGGGCTGCTTTCGGCACGAAATCGATCGAGATACAGGATGCTGTGATGAGGGAGCTCGGTCTTGGTGCGGAGAAGGCTGCGACCCAGGTCGTGTGCAGGGACAGATATGCTGAGGCAATATCCCTTGTCGCTCAGCTATGCACATCTTGCGAGCGGTACGCGACCGAAGTAAGGAATCTTCAGAGATCGGAAATCCAGGAGGTCTCGGAAGCCTTCGATTGTGAGAACCAGGTTGGAAGCTCGACCATGGCTCAGAAGAAGAACCCCATAGTCTCAGAGAACATCTGCGGACTGGCCAGGATTGTGAGGGCGTTCGTAATGCCTGCCATGGAGAACATGGTACTGTGGCATGAGAGGGATCTGACGAACTCGAGTTCTGAGAGGTTCATCCTGCCTCATGTTTTCGTGCTTGCTGATGAGATTCTTGTCAAGACCAATGAGGTGTTCTCCGGTCTTGTGGTGAGGCCTGAGAAAATGAGGGAGAATCTCGACAGGACACGAGGGACCATCATGGCGGAACCGGTAATGATGGCGCTCGTGGAGAAAGGAATGGGTCGGCAGGAAGCTCACGAGCTCGTTAGGAAGATCAGCATCAAAGCGGAGGTGGAGGGAACGCTGCTGATCGACGTTCTTCGTTCCTCTAAAGAAGTGAAGAAATATCTCAGCAAGGCAGAGCTGGACAGAGCGATGGATCCCGAAAGCTACATCGGAATCGCGCCACGCATCGTCGACGAGGTCGTCCAAGCAGCCAATGAAGTGATCATGAGAAAGGGTTAGTCCCACTAGCGATTCAATTCGAGAAAAGGATTAAATCTGCCATCCTGTTATCCATCCGCGGGCCGATAGATCAGTGGATGCGTCTTCTGTGACGCCACTAAAGATCGCCGCCTTCGCAAGGCGGAGGCCGCGGGTTCAAATCCCGCTCGGTCCACCATTCTCTAAATCGATAACAGTGACGGTTCTGACGGCAGATGGGGAGACGCACTCAGATTGCCTTGAGAGCAGTAACAAGGCTCGGAAAAGCGCCGTTCTCACTGCTTCCTGGGACCGTACTTACCACAGAGGTTCTTGGGTACTATTTTACGTTGTTTCTTTGACGTGAAATTCTCCTGCATCGATTGCCTTGTGCCATTTCTTGTTCTTTGGCATTGCGAGAATTTCGAATAGTTGAAATCTTTTATTGAACTCACGACTAAACATGCATGCGGAAAATGTCGACTTTGCCAGTATGGCTGTGTCTGCACCGCTACCTGTTCCCGCCACAGAAATCACGTTGGTGTAAGGCGGCACAACGCCCGAGTCTGTTGCAATCAAGACTCCTTCGACGGCTGTTTTTAGGCCGTATCCTCCAACAGCCTCAAGTGTTTCGGCCACAATCCAGCTTGCTGGGACCCAGCCGTATCTGGCTAATCCATAATCAATGGTGTCGCCGCTTAATGTGGAAGGCGTTCTCTCGACTATGTCGACCTTTAATTCCTCAAGTTTTCTTCTAATGTTGCCACGTATTAGCGGCCATTTATAGCCATGAATCTGCCAGGAGGCCGCCCCAGTAACACAGCAAACGTGAACGCCGAAATCCCTAACGGCGTCAGCTATCTTCAATGCTGTTTTCCCTGTTATAGAACAGACGATGACGTGTCCAACGTCTCCCTTTTCAACTCTTTCCTTAATCATAACCGCGACGTGATCTGTGTTTTGAGGCCCGGGCGCGTCAAAATACGCAATCTTACTCGTTTCCACCATAAACGTCCCAACAATCATTTGGGTTCACCTGTTTAATTAGACTATGTCTCAGCTTTCCAGTCCTTGATGGACAATCAGTCGCTCCTTCGGATCACCCTGATCGCAAGCCTCAAGGAGCCGTTCAAACTCCTGCTCGTCGAGGGCACCATCTCGAAATCCTATGATAGAACATACACAACATCTCGTATTTGCTAAGTTGCATGATGCTAGATTTTCTGACCACATCTTTATGTACTGGATAAAGGGCAAGTCTAGACCAGAAACAGAGAGACTCGGGAGCATAATCAACCTGGGATCACGCGAATATGAACATGAACTCTGGAATTACTATACCAAATCCTTCCGATGTGAGAATTGCAGACTCGTCACCTTCCTCTATTGACGATCTCTTTTGTCTATTGAAATCAGAAAAAGGAATGAAGAGGTTTTGGTCTATCTTTCATACCTTCGAACAGGTGCTTTGTACCGCGAACGGTACAAATCAACCTCTTGCCAGTCAGAATCGTGGACCGTAATCCCGCTCGGTCCACCATTTTCGTGACGCTTCTGACAGTCCTGAAGGTGAATCGTATCCTCTTGGAGGATAGGCTCGAAGGAACATACCTCTATTCATAGAAGTATTCAAGTCTCCTGAGAATACATAGTAATCCACGAAGGGGATTCTTGGTGATTCGTCGGTCGACCCATCCTAGAATAATCGAGATGAACGAGATCAATGATGGACGAGTGGTTGTCACCATGGTGTATGTGGTCAGTGAAGATGTCGCTAAAATGATGATGAAAGCAGAAGCGAGGAACGAGTTGCACGTCGGGATACCATTGTCCTACTATGAGGAGTTCAAAGGGCAATCGAGACGAGGCAGGAAGGGATCGAAGAAACCGAGGAATAGGACGCGAAGGAAGGGGATTGACACCGATCGACAGGTCATCGATGGACGAATATGATCTGTCAAGGAACCGAATCTTGTTACGCACTTAGCCACACCATGTTCTGGATGCTGTGACAGATAGAGAGTCGAGGACAGAGAAACAGAGAAAAAGGATGGAGGAGGTCCGACTCTCCTCTCGATGACTGTAGGAACCTTGTTACCCTTGTTCAATGGCTAGATGGACTATTCCCTTCTTAACGGCATGAAGCATCTCTGGAGTAAGTGCCGCTCCGTTCGTGCCAAAGTTCCCCCACTCGACCTCCCGTATTATACAGTACACGAACGGAAGCATGTTCTCTTTTGGATCTGAGCGGCACTCGATCTCCGCCACAACCTCAGAGACACGCTTCATCATTTCGTCCTTCTGCTCTTTGCTGAATACTCCTTTTATCACGTCAATCGTGACCACTGGCATTCTTTCAATCACCTCCCCCCCTTCACGAGATCTTGAAACATATCCCAATTCCGGGTTCGGCTTTTCCCCAAGAAAGCCTTCCCTCAGACGAATGCAATGCGGCAATGTTCATAGCTTGCCCTGATGAATAAACGGAAAAGAGAGTTACGGAGACTCAGCCTGGATTCCATATCATTAGTGGGCCAGTCAGTACAGATGAAGGTAAGGATTGGAATCGGTCCGGTACCGTCTTCCGATGTCGAATCACACCTTCCCATCCCACTCATCGAACAACTTGGTGATTCCCTTCTTTGCCACTGACCAAGTTGGCACGCCTCCGGTCAGGACGGCGACCTGCAGTGCCTCGATGATCTCTTCCTTGGTAGCTCCATAGTTCCTCGCTACCCTCGCTTGAGGGTAGACGCAATCCTCACACATCCTTACCGCAACGCATGCTAGAGCTATCAGACGCTTGGTCTTCCTATCAAGCGCGCCATCGTTAACCATCACTTGGTCCATCTCTTTGATCAGAACCGCCAATTCTGGACTGTGCTCCTTTATGTGGTTGAGAGTGTTCGGAATGTAACCGCACATTCGTTCTCCCAACTCCTTCACTGCCCTTTCTGCCTTCTCCTTTGATTTGGCCATGATGCAGAATCATGTTTCATCAAGTATTAAGTCCTCCTACATCACCTCTTTCTCTCCGTTCTTCTAGTCCGCAGGAACACTCCATTGAGCGTGACCCTTTTGTGGGGTCCTCCATCGAAACGTTTCCCAATGACATGCTTCTCGAGCGACTCCTTCTCGAAGGCGTTGAACAAATCGCTGAGCTCATTCATTGAAAAATATCGTTGGACAATACCATCTCCTCGAACAAAGGTGTCTTTTCCCACCCCTTTTCCGGCTCCGAAGCGCATGTCCTCGGAGGAGAATGTTCGAACATATGCCCTCCCTCCAGGTCTGAGCACTCTCTTGATCTCGGCAACCGTCTTCGAGACATCCTCGTCGAGCAGATG
>JAJRAG010000067.1 GCA_028682925.1 Methanomassiliicoccales archaeon | reverse complement strand
GCGTTTACCAAGGCCATGTCTCGCTTGGGGTCTTGATCGAGTCTGCCATCCGAGAGTATTTGATAGGTCACGGAAACGCTTCCATCTACGTCAAGCTCCACCAGATCTTCTATCCTTGCCTTGGGCACTCCGAAGTCAAAGCACGTGAGGCATCTCGGCTCAACGGCCTTGCCTGAGATTCTTGCCAGAATCGTCTCTCCGACAGTTGAGATCTCATCGAGACCCCCTCTCCCGTGAATCACCATCGCATCTTCCACTCCAAGAGCGGCAAGGGCGTGGGCCAGAGGTTCGACCATGCGTTCGTCATACACGCCTAGAAGCTGCGCGTCCGCGCCTGCGGGATTCGTCAAGGGCCCCAAGATGTTGAAGACCGTTCTGATGCCGATTTCTCTTCTGGGGGCGATTGCGTTTTTCATAGCGGGATGGAAGATGGGAGCGAACATGAACCCGATTCCTATGTCCTCGATGAGGCGTTCGACTTTCTGGGGCTCAAGATTCAAGTTCACCCCGAAATGCTCGAGAACATCTGCGCTTCCACACTTGCTGGTTACCGACCTGTTGCCGTGCTTTGCAACCGTGACTCCTGCACCTGCGGCTATCAAGGCCGCGGCAGTGCTTACGTTGAAGGTCTTGACTTTGCCTCCGCCCGTTCCACACGTATCGACGATCTTGCCAGGGACCTTGGGGTAGATCCTTCGACTGAATCTTCTCATAGTCTCTGCGAAAGCTACGATCTCCTCTACGGTCTCGCCTTTCATTCTCAATGCTGTCAGGAAGGACGCTACTTGCGCGTTGGTCGCCTCTCCACTCATTATCTCACTCATGATCTGGGAAGCCTCTTGGCTGGAAAGGTGCTGTAGTTCGACTAGTTTCGCGATTCCTTCCTGTATCATAGCCGCGATCGACCTCGCAGGAAATTCGTTATCATCTTCTTCCCGTCTTGTGTGAGAATTGATTCCGGATGGAACTGGACACCTTCTATCGGATGGTGGACGTGTCGAACCCCCATTATTTCCCCGTCGTCTTTCGATCGGGCAGTAATCTCAAGACAAGAGGGCAAGGAACTTTCGATGCAGGATAAGGAGTGATATCTCGTTGCTTGGAAAGGATTCGAGACTTGCTCGAAAATTCCTCGGCCGTCATGTTCGACTACGCTTGTCTTGCCATGCATCAATCTCTTAGCGGGGCCTATTGCACCTCCAAAGGAGGCGACGATCCCTTGATGTCCTAAACAAACACCGAGCAAAGGAGTCTTTGGACCCATGCGCGTGATTACTTCACTGCAAATACCGAAATACTTCTCGTCCAGCGGTGTTCCTGGTCCTGGCGATATGATAATTCTGTCAGCATTCAGATTCTCGACATCATCGATTGTCACTTTGTTATTTCTGAGCACAATCGGTTCTCCTCCCAGTTCTCCCAAGTATTGAACGATGTTGTACACGAATGAGTCGTAGTTGTCAAGCACCAAAACTCTCAATTGCTCTCGCTCTCACAGTTCTTTAGAGCTGCCAGAAGGCCTCCCGCCTTGTTCTCAGTCTCCACCCATTCACGCTCCGCAATAGAATCGGCGACTATGCCTGCTCCAACCTGGATGTTCGCTTTCTCGCCGTCAGCTACTAGTGTCCGAATCGTTATTGCGAAGTCCGCGGCTCCCGAGTAAGAGACGTATCCCACGGCTCCTGCATATGGCCCTCTTCGAGTCGGCTCCAACTCCTCTATGATCTCCATGGCTCTGACTTTCGGAGCGCCCGATACCGTCCCAGCGGGAAACACCGCACGTAGACAATCAAAGGCGTCGTAGCCTTCCCTCAGCGTACCGGTGACTCTCGAGACGATATGCTGCACGTGACTGAATTGGTGGACCTCCATGAAGTCTGGGACCGAGACGGACCCATACTGAGAGACACGCCCCAAGTCGTTTCGAGCCAAGTCCACAAGCATTGTGTGTTCGGCGCGTTCTTTCGGATCCTCGAGCAACTCATTGGCAAGGGCCCTGTTCTTGGCTGGGTCATCCACATGGGGTCTCGTGCCCGCTATCGGATAGCTCTCCACCACCTTGTCTGAGATTCTCACAAGCATCTCGGGGCTTGAACCCACAATTTCTCTCGGCCCTTGCTTCAAGTAGAACATGTAGGGTGAAGGATTGATCTTGCGGAGTGTCTCGTAGAAGGTTAGGAGACTTCCGGTGATCTTGAAATCGAGTCGCTTGGAGAGAACCACCTGGAATATGTCTCCGGCCGCTATGTAGTCTTTGGCCCTAGAAACGTTCTCTTCGAACCTTTCCTGCGAGATTGTGGACCTAAGCTCCGAATGGCGAAAACGATCCCGGCCCTCACTTTGATTCGCTAAGTCGAGGATCTGATCTGACCGATCTTCACCGTGGTAATAGTAGAACGCCTTCCAGTCGTGATGATCGAAGACCAAGCCGTCATCATAGATTCCAAACTCTACGTCTGGAAATCCCAAGTCGTCTTGGGCCAGTTGAGGAAGATTCTCCCATATCCTCACCGCATCATATGAGATGAAGCCTACTGCGCCGCCAATGAACGGGAACTCTGACGAGCTTGAGCGGGGGACAACAATTCGACGAAGAAGCGCAAACGCGTCGGAATCCATAGCAACAACCTCACCTGATGCTGGATTCTCGAGCTGAACCTTTCCGTTCTTGGATCT
>JAJRAG010000066.1 GCA_028682925.1 Methanomassiliicoccales archaeon | reverse complement strand
TCTCGCTCGCCGACTACGGCGTCGGTAACCTTCACAGCATCCGCAAGGCTTTGGAGAACAGCGGGGCGAAAGCGAAGGTGCTCACCGACATGAAGGGCATACTCGAAGCTGAGTGCATAGTCTTTCCCGGCGTCGGTGCTTTCAGCCGCACCATGGAGAAGCTGCTTCCATATCGAAAGGACATCTTGGGACGTCTTGAATCTGGAGTTCCGTGCCTCGGGATATGCATCGGGGCGCAGATACTGTTCGACAGAAGCCAGGAAGGCTCAAGTCCCGGTCTCGGATTCATAAAAGGGAATGTCATCAGGCTCGAGGGCAAGAGGATACCTCACATGGGCTGGAACACCGTCGAGACCGACGATGGCATCTTCGAAGGCATCGAGTCGAGAGACTTCTACTTCGCCCACTCGTACTACGGTAGACCTGAAGAGGACGTTGTGATCGGCACTACCGAGTACTGCTCCAGATTTCCGTCCCTATTCAGGAAACGGAACACATACGGAACCCAATTCCACCCCGAGAAGAGCAGTGTCTCTGGCATGACTTTCCTTGGCAATTTCGTCAAGTTCGCGGAGGGGTGTCTGTGATAATACTTCCCGCCGTGGACATTCTCGATGGCAAGGTCGTCCAGCTCGTTGGCGGAAGACCAGGCACCGAAAGAGTGGTTCTTCCGGACCCGTTGCTTGTCGCTCGAAGATGGGAGAGGGCTGGCGCTCCTGGGCTGCACGTCGTTGACCTTGACGGAGCCTTGGGAAGGGGATCGAACCTGGAGACGGTCAAGACCATAGTCAAAGGGGTCTCCATTCCTGTTCAGGTGGGAGGCGGAATCAGAACCAATGAGATCGTCGATACGCTCATCGATCTTGGGGCGGCGAGGGTGATCCTTGGAACAAGAGCGATAGCGGATCTCCAGTGGCTCAAAGCGGTCTCGATCCGGAATCCTGGCAGGACTATTCTGGCCCTCGACGTCAGGCAAGGGCGTGTTCAAATCAAAGGATGGCGGGAATCGTCCAGCAGGAAGATGGAGGAATTGCTCGAAGAAATCCGACAATTCCCGCTGGCCAGTGTCTTGCACACGAACGTCGACATCGAAGGCCGGGGGGCGGGAATAGACGCCGGTGAGCTGAGTGAGTTCATCCGCTCGTGTCCCCATCCCGTCATCGCCTCTGGCGGAATAAAGAATATGGATGACATCATTCTACTCTCTAATCTCGGAGCTCATATGGCAATAGTGGGCATGGCCCTCTATACCGGCAGCATTGATCCAAAGGAGATATGGAGCGAAAAGCATGAAAGCAAGAACGGCTAGATTGCGAAGGCAAACGAGAGAAACGGACGTTGAGATCGTTCTCACGATCGACGGAGCCGGGACAGGAAAGGTGGAGTGTGAGGACCAGTTCCTGCGTCACATGATGGAGACCCTCACGAAGTACGCATCGTTCGATCTCGAGCTGAAGGCGGTGGGAGACGACCGGCACCATCTCATCGAGGACGTTGGCATAGTGCTTGGCCTTGCGCTCAGACAAGCCATTGGGGACAAGCCGATCGAAAGAGTAGCATCCGCGACCGTACCGATGGATGATGCGGTCGTCACTGCGGCCGTCGACATGATCGGCAGGCCGTACGTTGACACCGACTGTCCGGACGACCTTTGCCTGCACTTCTTCAGGAGCTTTGCTATGTCCGCTGGTATCACGTTGCATATCATGGTCGAGAGAGGCTTCGATGAACATCACATAATCGAGGCAGGATTCAAGGCCCTCGGCATGTCCCTGAGGAAGGCGACGGTCCCACGGGCTGCCCTGCTCAGCACGAAGGATAAACCCAGGACAAGGAGGAAATAGACCTGCTCGCGAAGAGGATCATCCCCTGCTTGGATGTCACGGAGGAGAAGGTTGTGAAGGGGGTCAAGTTCAAGAACCTTCAGAAGGTAGGCTATCCTCCAGATATGGCGGCGGAGTACGAGAAGCAAGGGGCGGACGAGATCGTGTTCCTCGACATCTCAGCGAGCGTGGAAGGCAGGAAGACGCTCCTTGATGTCGTAAGAAAGACAGCGGAGAAACTGTTCGTCCCCCTTACCGTTGGGGGAGGGATCAGAGGGAAGAAGGACATGAGGGACGCTCTGAACGCGGGGGCTGACAAGGTCTCGATCAACACTGTGGCGGTCGAGCGCTTCGAAACGATATCGGAATGCGCGGAGGACTTCGGAAGACAATGCGTCGTCGTTGCGATCGACGCAAAAAGAATGGCGGATTCATGGGTCGTCTACACGCACGGTGGCAGAAGGAAGACCTCCCTCGACGCCGTCGAATGGGCGATCAGGACAGAGGACCTAGGGGCAGGGGAGATACTCCTGACCAGTATGGATGCAGATGGTACCCAGGACGGATACGACCTCGAGCTGACCGCCGCCGTCTCCGACTCCGTGAACATACCGGTCATAGCCTCGGGCGGCTGCGGAAAGCTTGAGCACATATACGATGTCTTCAGTCAGACAAATGCCGAGGCCGCGCTTGCCGCTTCGATATTCCATTACGGCCAGAACACCGTGGGCGATGTCAAAGAGTATCTTCGTGAAAGAGGGGTGAGAGTCAGATGACGCTTCCATTCAAGCTCAACAAGGACGGCCTCATACCGGTGATCGTTCAGGATGCAGCGACGAACGAGGTTCTCATGATGGCATATGCGAACGAAGAAGCATATGAGCGGATGCTCGAGACCGGCAAGACCCACTTCTGGAGCCGATCGAAGCAGAAGCTTTGGATGAAGGGAGAGACCTCGGGCAACGTTCAAGACATCATATCCATCCAGTTGGATTGCGATTCCGATACCCTTCTGGTGAGAGTGAAACAAACCGGGAACGCCTGCCATATGGACAGGCCTTCATGCTTCGAGGAGATTCTCTATGGAGACATCAATTCTACCGCCGCGATCATTCCGGACCTGAGGAGAGTGATAGAGGACCGAAAGAAGAACCCAAAAGAGGGAAGCTACACATGCAAGCTCTTCCAGAGTGAAGACAAGCTGCTCAAGAAAGTGGTCGAAGAAGCGGCCGAGGTAGTGATCGCCGCAAAAGGCGACGATGAGAAGGCACAGGCCTGGGAAGTGGCGGACCTGGTATACCACCTGATGGTACTTATGGAACATCTGGAACTGAGGCCGGAGGAGATATTCAAACAACTGTCGGAGAGGAGGAAATGAGAATCGACCTTCATACTCACACGTTGCTCAGCGACGGGACCCTCCTCCCAATAGAACTCGCGAGGAATGCCTTCGCAAAACGACACAAAGGGATCGCGTTCACGGACCATGTTTCGCTCTCAACGATCGAGAGAGTCATCGACGAGGCCTCGAGAGACTGCGAGCT
>JAJRAG010000065.1 GCA_028682925.1 Methanomassiliicoccales archaeon | reverse complement strand
CTTGACCGCGTACCTGGGACATATGCCGAGGACGTAGGCAAGTGCGAGCGTGTGTTCTTCCCCGCCGTTCGGTGCGAACGGGCTGAACAGGTCCGATCGGCAAGCTCCCTTAATGGTCGGGACGGAACTCACATTGGTCTGGCTCGATCCCATTTCCACTATTCTACTCTTCGCCTCTTGATACGTGAGTCCTTTCAACATGGGGCTCGCCCCGACCGGTTCGACGCCGATTCGACTTGAGGTCTCCATCAGTCTCGAGGCCTCTATGGCATCGAATCCCTCGCTCAACAACGCTGCGAATCCCGGAGCATCTATGATCTGCATCCCTGGCTCAGGGTGCGCCTCTTTGAGCACTGCGGGAGACTCGTTGTACTTCGCGAAGGTTCTGCATGGCCACGGGCAGCCGAAACATGCCGAATTTCTGTGCCGCACTTCATTGAAGTTCTTCAGGTCCACATTCGGCATAAGGCCCTCGATTCCCTGCGAGTCGACCAGCTTCGTTCTGGCATCTTCCATGGCGGGCAGGCAAAGCGCAAGAAACGAGGCGGGATCTGCTAGTTCAAGTTCGCCCATGCCCCGCGTACATATCGCCTTGAGTCTCATGTCGCCGAGTCGCTTCCCCAATCCAATCTTGTCTCCTTCCGACCAGTAGTTGACGACGGCCTGAGCTATCGAACCCCCCTTCTCTCCTGCAGGCCCTATGGATAGGACCTGTATCCTTTCCTCTCCTTGCTCTTCTCGGATGTAGTCCACAGTCTTCCATGTGTCTTGCCCCCAAATCTCGTCGGCTGGGAGCAGGTCTGCAATCTCATCGTGAAGCCAAAGGTATACTGGTTTGGGGGAGTGACCATGCACTACGATGAAATCAAATCCCGCAAGCTTGAGCTCGGCGCCCATGAAGTTGACGATAGGTGAGTGCATGATTCTGTCTGCCGTTGGCGATCGGGTCGTGACGACAGACATGGCTGACCCAGGGATCATGGTGGAAGTGAACAATCCAGATCCTATGACTACTGGGTCCATGCTTTCGTACTGCTTGAAAAGCTCAAGGTTGACCGCGGCGCCGCCGAGCTTTGACTCGATCAGTTCCTCATCCAATATGCTCTCTCGAGTTTCTCCTTTCTGAAGATCGACCACCAGCACGTTGCCCGAATAAAGGTAGTCCATTTCACTTCACCACCGAAAGACATCTCGGAGGGCAGATTCTTACGCAGTGTGGTTCCTCGTCTCCGCACTCATCGCACGCCTCCCTCAGCAGGATGGGTTTCGCCCCGGTTCCCTCCTCGTCCTTGCTCTCGCCCGACCTTTGAATGTCAATTCCTTCGGGTCTGCCAAGAATCAGATCATCGTTCGGCAACTTCACCATCACCCCGAAGTAGTTCCTTTTATCATCCAGGTGAAGCATGATGCTCGATCTCATCGTCGTGAAAACCTTGTCTCTCCGGTAGCTGCAAGCGAGCTCGCACAGGCCACAGCCAGTGCATTTCAGAGTGTCAATATTCATCGTCATCCAGCGCACCGCATTCGTGTTAATGATGCTCTCATTATTTATCATTATTCTGTGGGTTTGTCTTCAGACTAGTCGTTCTCCATGGTTCTGATGACTTTGTCTTGCCTCGGATTCCTTGTCCTGCTGCTTACAGCCAGAACGATTCTTCATAAGATGGAAAGGGTTAAATGCAGTTTCACTTATTTCTCAAGGAGCAGCCTTGACTCTGGGTGGGAACACAAATCTTGTCGGTTGACCTCGGAGGAATGATGAATTGCAGCCGGTGAAGTCCGTCGAGAACGTTCTGGAGGAGATAATTCTTGACCAGTTCATCAAGGAAGCGCAGATACAGAGCGTATCGATCGTCTCGAAGACGGGATTGATGGTCGCGGGGAAATCCGCTCCTGGATCGAGGACAGAGACCTTCTCGGCGATGGCAGCCATCATTTTCTCATCCGCCGAATCAACGAGGACCGACCTGCAGAAAGACAAAGTGGACTACATAATCGTCGTCTTCAAGACCAGCAAGATGTTGATATCCGAGGTCAGCTCAAGTCTTCTCATCGTTGTTACAGCAGACAGAGAGGCTGATAACCAGAAGGTATTGGACGACATGCAGAAGGTCATCACTCGGACCAAGGAAGAGCTGATCTGGCTGAGATAGCCTAGATGATGTGCTCCGAGATATCCTCAAGTATCCTGTCGCAGTAGATACATCTCAGGACGGAGGGATTCTGAGATTCGACGGTGAATTCTGATTCGACAGGCTCCGCAAGGTTCGTGATGCAGCTCGGGTTGCCGCATCGGACTATTCCCCTGACCAACTCGGGGAGCTTCACCTTATATTTCTCAGCCACATTGAAGTCCCTGATGATGTTTATCGTCGCCCTGGGTGATATCAGAGCAATCTTGTCGACTTCCTTCGGATCGAGCTCTCTGTCCTCAACCTTCACGACATCCTTCCATCCCGCCTTCTTGGAAGGCACGTGCATTAGGACGCTCACCGTCGACCGAACGTTCTCGCCAGTGACTCCTATTATCCTAAGGACCTTGAGCGCCATTCCGCAATCGATGTGATCGATTACCGTTCCATTCCTTATCGGGGTGACCCTAAAATCCTTCATTCGCCTCAGCTCCTAAGACAAGCAGCAAGAGCGCCATTCTGACCGGAACGCCGTTGAACGCTTGCTGGAAATATCGCGCATGTGGAGTACTGTCGACCTCTGGTGCGATCTCGTCAATTCTCGGCAGAGGGTGCATCACGATCAGATCCTTCTTCGCCTCCCTCAGTAGATTCTTGTCGATTCTGTACGAACTCGCCACCTTGAGATACTCGCTTGGGTCAGGGAATCTCTCCCTCTGTATCCGAGTGACGTACAATACGTCAGCCTTCGGTATCACGTCCTCGATTTTCGAGATAAGCTTCGGCTTGTTCCCGAGCTTCTCAACTTCCTTGACGGTCTCCTTAGGCATCTGGAGATTCTGGGGTGCCACAAAAGTCAATTCCGCCCCGAAGAGTGAAAGCGCCTCTGCGAGAGAGTGTGCGGTCCTTCCGTACTTCAGGTCACCGACCATCACGATGTGCATTCCCTCGATCTTGCCTTTCTCCCTCCTAATAGTGAAGAGGTCGAGCAAGGTCTGGGTCGGATGCTGACCGGCACCATCCCCAGCATTGATTACTGGTTTACTGGAGAAGTGGGCAGCGAGTCTTGCCGATCCCTCGTGGGGATGCCGAAGAACTATGACATCAGAATACGATTCCACCATTCTTATCGTGTCGGCGAGCGTTTCGCCCTTTGCCACAGAGGCCATCGCTGGATACGCGATCTCGATGGCTCTACCACCCAGGCGGACCATCGCGCTCTCGAATGAGAGGCGGGTACGGGTGGAAGGCTCGAAGAACAGGTTCGCAAGAATGTGACCTTCGAGGGCCTTCGTGAACTTCTGTCCGTTAGCATAAGGGATCATTTTCTCCGACAAATCCAAAATCCGCTCAATTCGCTCCTTCGAAATGTCTCGGATCGAGACAACGTCAGAGCCTTTGAAGCCGTTCATGCTGCTCGACTCTGAATAACCTCGTTCCCTATATGACCTCTTCGATTGGACCTGGTAGCGTGAAAAATCTCAAAAATCCTCTCCGAACTTGGAGAGTGCCAGGTTCATCTTCTCGTGCCAGTTCTCCACGCATTGCTCGAGTCGCTTCCTGAGTTCGTTTCTGTCGATTGCAGTATAGATGTGATAATATCCACCTCTCCCGAGCGATCTGGTCTCCCGGTAGCTTATGCCGCAGGACATGAGCTTCTGGAGGATCCTGTATACGGTGCTGCGCTCTTTCCCGACGAGTCTTGCAAGATCATCAGCTCTCACCGGACCCGATTCTGATAGTCTCTTGTAGATCTCGAGTTCGAACTCGTTGAGGTTGTACGCGCACTTCATGAGGTCCTTGCAGGATGAGACTCCGGTCAACACTCCTTCTGGCAACAATCACTCCGCCTCCATCGCTCTCGAAAGCCTTATTAACGAGTGGTTATATATACTTGTTGCACAACCGTGCAAAACCGATAGGAGTGGAATCTATGGATAAGATAGTACTAGACGCCCAAGGCCTCATGTGTCCTATGCCCATAGTTAAGCTGGCCAAGAAGATCAAGGAGATGAAGGTCGGGGAGACTTTGGAGCTAATCGCAGACGACGTTGGCTCGAAGGAGGATGTTCCCGCCTGGTGCAAAAGGACCGGAAACGAGCTCATCGAATCGAGAGAAGAGAATGGTGTTTTCCGCTTTCTTATCAAGAAGCGACAGTAGGGTGTATGTATGAAGAAGATGCTCATCATAGGGGCACGCACCAAGGACGATCCTGGCAAGATCCCTTGTCTTGCCGTTGCGGCGGATTCGACAGGCCAGTTACGCTACAATTGGTGAACTTATGAGCTCGATCCTGTTCATCATGCTGAAGTCGCCATACGAGTACTCATCTCTGGATCATTTGGCGGCGATTGGCGGTGACGAAAAGACGGGTGTGATTCTGTTCGAGGATGCCGTCTACTTCGCCGTCGACAAGAACAAGGGACAAGAGCTGCTTGATGTTGCCGACAAAGTGTACGTGATGCGTGATGACTTTGCCGCAAGGGGATTGGCCAGCATATCTAGCAAATTCCTTTTGATAGACTATTCGACGGCTGTTGATCTTATCATGGAACAATACGACCAGACGATTACCGTCTAGGTGATTCGATGACAAGAACACTGACGATCCACATAAGATCCGGAACCATGATGAACATGGACGCCAACATCATGGTCAAATTGGCACGAGCGGCGACAGACAAAGGATACAAGGTGAACGTGTTCGGGTATGGCGAAGGCGTGACGGCAATCAAGGAAGGACAAGATCCAAGGAGATTCCCCAACGTCGGAAGGGCTATGGACGAACTCGCGAAACAAGGAGTAACGTTCGTCGTATGCGAGACCTGTTGCAGTGCAAGAGGGATTCGCAGGGGTGAAGAGATCAAGACGGCGAAGATAGGCAGCCTCACCAATGACCTTTCAAGATTTGTAGCGGAGAGCGACCGCATGGTCACTCTTGCGAGGTGACCGGATGGCAAAGAGCATTGCTGTACTCATAACCAAGGCGCCTTACGGCACCGAGGATGCTTTTGCAGGTCTCCGTCTAGCTCTCGCGATGGTTGCCAGCGGGTCTGTGGAGAGAACGACGGTGATTATGATGGGTGACGGAGCGCTCAATGCGGTCGCGGCCCAGAAACCAGAGACGATCGACATGCCCTCAAACATAGAAGCGATCAAGGACCTGATCGAATTCGGATCCGACGTCTACTGTGTCTCGGAGGATCTGAAAAGCAGAGTCGGTGTCATCCAGACGATTGATGGAGTGAAGATGATATCCTGGGAGGAGTTCCGTTCGACGCTGAGGGAACACGAACTCGTTACGACATTTTGAGACATGGTCTGTTCGTTTTTGCCTTCTCCCGTTGCGCTTGTGTTTCTGCAAACTATTTTATTCCTGCAATCTCGATTAGTCAGGCATGCTCGAGGTACTCCACAGAGCTGGGTGTGGAAGGATGACAAGGTGGTCGAGGGGCACGTCTCAAGTCACCACCCCAGGCATTCTCTTCTTTTCTTCAGAAAAGCTCCCCGCCCCTGGATTCGCTGAGCTGATCATCGAAGACAAGAGAGAGGGCGAGCCTTTCGAACTGAGAGTTGTTTCTTCCCCAGAAACGCAGCCGATTCTGATCCCGAACGATTTGAAGATTCCTTCTTCATTCCTTCGGCGCGAGAAGATCTCTTCAACAATATCGAGTGTAGAATCGGTTGTTGTGAGAGGAGACGTCACGAACATTGCATCAGAATTGGAGGGGACCGATTCCTCGATCTGCGTCCTGGGCAATGCTTTCGAGCTCAGAAGAGATGCGAGAGAATTCGTGAAGAGCTTGGTCGCTCTCAGAAGTGCTGCCGGTTCTGGCAGAATGATATATGCTCCTGGGATTCTAGACGTTAGCAACCTCGCTCTTCTCTGCTATGCCGGCGTCGATCTGTTCGATTCATCGTTGCTGGTCTATCAGGGGTCTCGCGGCCGTCTTCTCACACCTGAGGGGACACTTTTGTCGGAAGAGGCCAATTGGCTTGTCAATTCCGCCGATCCCGAAGAATCGATCCGTCACAACCTCGAAGCGGCATGGAGTGAGCTGCAACTCGTCAGGCACATGCAGAAGCTCGGCCGCCTTCGGGAGCTGGTCGAGATGCGAGTCAATTCCAATCCCTGGTCCGTCGCTGCTCTGAGGATTCTGGATCTAGAGTTCTTCGAGCTCCAGGAGAAGTTCACACCAGTGGTTGGGCCGAGCTTCTACTGCAACTCCAAACAATCACTCTATCGTCCTGATGTCCAGAGATTCCGTCTTCGGATTCTGGAACGATACAGGCCCCCGGCTCACAAGAGAGTGCTGCTCCTCATACCCTGCTCGGCGAAGAAGCCGTATTCGACGTCTAGGACTCACAAGCTTTTTCATCAAGCGATACAGACTGCAAAGAACAACACCGTCGTTCACGAATTGGCGGTCACCTCTCCATTGGGCGTCGTCCCCAGGGAATTGGAGCTAGTCTATCCGGCGGCACAATACGATATCCCGGTGACGGGTCATTGGGACCATGATGAAAGAGCCATGGTGCAGGAAATGGTCGCGAAGATCGCCAGCTTCGGGTACGACAAGATCATATGTCACCTGTCCATTGAAGAGTCCTTTGTCAAAGACGTCGTCGATTGCGTCGATACATCCTCAGGCCGTCCGACGTCGAACGAAGCACTTGAGAAGTTGAGTTCGGAGCTGAGCGGTGTTTGTTCTAGCTTTCCTTACCTGTCGAGGGGGGATGACAGAGTCGGCAACATGGAATCTCTGGCAAGATTCCAGTTTGGCGAAGGCGGTGAAGTTCTTGTCGAGGAATGCTCTGTCGTTGGCAACTACCCATATCTTAGGATACTTCACGAAAACGTTCAGATCGCGATGCTGACGCCAGAAAGGGGAATGCTCTCGCTGACCATGCAAGGTGGAGAGAAGTTGCTGCCAACGCATCTCAACATCGTCCAGATGGCGAATTTTGAACTTCAAGGGAATCTATTCGCCGTTGGTGTGGAGGATGCAGATCGGAGAATAAGGAGTGGGGACGAAGTCCTCGTCCTGAACAACGGTGAGCTTGAAGCTGTCGGAGTAGCCTCTATGTGTGGTGAGGAAATGGTGGAGGCGAAAAGGGGCGAGGCCGTCAGAATCAGACACAGGAAGAACCGTTCGTGATTTGCCACCATAGTCCTATCTGATATGTCGTGTTCTTGAAGAATCCCAATGACACTTTCGACCACCTCTCCCCGCTTCGGTTATAGGAAGGAAGCAAGCTTTTGGATTTTGGTGAATAAAGAATGCAAGAAGAATACGACCACTTCGGATGGGAGGAGCTGTACCATCTCTACGGAGTGTCTTATGAGAGTGGATTTGAAATATCATCCCGGGGTGAGGAGGGTGAAGGCCCCATCCCCCTCACCCAATTCTTGTGATATGGTTTGCAGAATGAGTATCTCAACATCTGGACCCAAGTTTATTTCTCGTCGATTTGCTGAGGGGTTTTCAGTGCAGGTGCCGGGATTCGAACCCGGGCCGTTGGCTTTCCCCGCCCAGATGATGGGACATGGAAGGCCAAAATCCTAACCAGACTAGATTACACCTGCTCGGCCCCACCCTATCTCCGTTCCATTTTAAATCCTTAGCGGTGTGAACCTAGCTGGCTAGAATCCTCCATTCGGAAATGGAATAGATCAAGGAATAGCCTTGACATCGAGCAGAAGATTAAACGAATGAGGGGGCGCTCATCTCAGCACCCCCTTAAGGAGAATCAGAGCAGGGCCAACGCTTCTTCAGCGTCGGGTATGTCGTTTCTCATTAGGTCCAATGTGGTGATCTCCTGGACCATTTCTGTCAGGTCGCCGATAAGGATCCATAGTTCGGCTGTGTCCTTGCCGTCGTTCTCCATTTCATAGGCTATCGTCCTAAGATCCGCGATTGTGTGGTTTTTCATCCACTCGACGGCGTCAGAGGCGACCTCCGCTCCCAATCCCTCCTCGAAATCTCCCAACATTTTTGCATCCCATCCTCAAAAGGTTTTGTCCCCGTCCGACTTTCGTCGGACGGAGGGAACCTATGATAGTCATTGTATAAATACGTTTCTAGCCGATGTAGCCAGATAGAGTGTAGATTCGAGATACTTGCCTTCAAAGAGTCTCAATTGTCGCGTCAGACAGATTGAGGGAGATGATTTCTCCATCATACTGACGAATCTGGCCAAAAGTTTTTTGATGTGTGGGAGCAATTAGCACACCGTCGGGTGATGGGATGGGATATTTTGATTCACTGTTCGACAGCGATCTCAAAGCGCTGAAAAAAGCCTTGAAGCTCATAGGTGACGTTGAGGACCGATTGAAGAGAAAAGATGGTTCTGGAGTTGCGTCAGACCTCAACAGAGCTAGGGACATAATCTATGAGAACGCTCCAAGAACGCAGAAACATGTGAACGAATACTCTGATGCATTGGTCACTCTCAGCAGCTCATATGTGAACTGTAGCATGCCTGAAGATGCGAACAGGGCAGCGGACAAGGCGTTGTCGATGACGCCGGACTCCGTGAACGCATATATCGGAAAATCTCGTGCGCTCCGGGCCATAAGGTCAGACAAAGAGGCAATTGCTATTCTGGACAAGGCGATTTCTCTCAATCCGAACAACAAGATGCTCTGGAGCGAGAAAGGGAGCAGTCTTGATTCTTCCGGTGATAGTGCAGCTGCCGTCGAGTGCTACAAGAAGATTCTTGAGATCGATTCTGCGGACATACACTACTACGATGTACTGATCGAGAAAGCGCCGGACAAATCAGTCTGGATTCGGAGAAAGGGTGAGGCGCTCACGGGTCAGGGAAAACTGGATGAGGCTCTCAAGACGTTCGATGACGGAATGCTGCACGATTCCGGAAACATTGACCTTATGCTTGGCAAGGGCGGCGTTCTCATTCTGCTGCAACGTCATGAGGAGGCTGCCTCCATCTTCGATGACGTCCTTGCCCGAGATCCGAAGAATTTCACCGCCCATCTCAACAAGGCCAGAGCCTTAAGGGAGAAGGGCGAGTCCGAAGAGTCCCTGAAGCACTACAAGGAAGCGCTCAGGAGTGATCCTTCCCACAAGCACACCTGGACCGAGGTGGCTAGTCTCCTTGAGCAAATGGAGCGGCTGGAGGAAGGTCTGAAGTCATACGAGAGGGCCCTGGAGCTTGACAGTGTGTATGTATCTGCACTCGAGGGGAAGTGCGGACTGCTGAAGAGATTAGACAGGAATCAGGAGCTCGTGGACATTTGCTCGAGATTGCTCGAGGTCAAGAAAGGCGATGTTCCAGCTACCCTCATGAAGGTCGACGCACTTGCAAATCTGGGAAGGGTCGAGGAGGCCTCCGCCATCGTGAACTCTGCCTTGATGGACAATCCCAGAGATCTGGACCTGCTCGACAGGAAGAGAAGGATTCTGGGAATGCTGAACCAGTATGAAGAACAGATCAAGGTCTGCACCGAACTTCTTTCCCTGCACCCCCAACAGGTCGAGGCGCTTCACGACCAAGGTGTGGCGTACATGATGACAGGGAAGTCTCATGAGGCTCTCAAATCTCTCGAGAAGGCTGCGAAACTGCAACCGAGCAATGAGGAGACGCTCATCGCGATCAAGGAGTGCCAGAAGCATCTTGGGAAGGACAAAGAGGTCATCGAAGCAAGTGATCGCGTTTTGAAAATAAACCCCAAGAACAAGAGCGCGCTCTTCGACAAGGCCGTCGCGTTGGACCGATTAGACAAGGACATCGAGGCGGTGGAGAGCTACAGAAAGGTGCTTGAGCTGGACCCGAGCGATGAGGAGACACTGAAGAATCTTTCGATCGTTCTTTTTTCCATGAGGAGGTACGAGGACTCTCTGGACGTCGCGACCACGGGCACGGCGAAGTTTCCGATGGATTCCGCGTTCTGGAGAGTGAAGGGCGACAACCTATTCGCACTCAATCGATATGATGATGCGGTCGAGGCGTTCTCGAAGGCGATCGAGCTCAATCCGCAAGACAAGAGGGTCTGGTATTCAAAGGGCCTGGCGCTCGAGACCGCAAAGAGGTTCGAAGAGGCCGTGGCTTGCTACGATCAGGCCATCCAGCTCGATCCGAACGACAAGAATCTCTGGATAAGCAGGGGCGTCACGCTGGAGTGGCTCGAGAGACAGCCAGATGCTCTCAAGAGCTACGATCAGGCCCTTGCAATCGACGCAAAGAACAGATTCGTGCTTTTCCGTATGGGACAAGTGCTGGCAAAGATTGGAAGGCATGAGGAAGCCATTGTCTCGTACGATCGCGCCCTTGACGTCAGTCCAAAGGACTTGGAGGTACTGGATGCCAAGAAGCAATCGCTGAAACATCTCGCCAGGTTCCAGGAATTGGTGACCGTCTGTGATCAAATAATCAAACTCGATCCGCGCAACAAGAACGCCTGGATCGATCGCGGTATCGCTTGCCAGAAGTCGAACCAAATTGACGAAGCGATCCGATCCTTCGATAGGGCGTTGGAGCTTGAACCTCACGACGTAATCGTCTTGGAAAGCAAGAAGAACGCCATCATATCAAAGGGCGATCCCTCGGAGATCCTGGCGATATGCGACGCGATACTCAAGAACGACCCGAAGAATAAGATGGCCCATGTCGACAAGGGCTCAGCACTGGAGAAGCTGGGGCGATTGGATGAAGCGGTTTCCTCTTACGATATTGCAATCCAAATCGATGGCATGGACAAGTCCGTACACATTCTCAAGGGTCTTGCTTTGGTCGGCCTCGGGAAGTATGGGGAGGCCGTGGAAAGTTTTGACTATGCATGGCGGTTGGACCCTTCCGATCCCTACATTTTGAACAACAAAGGACGAGCCCTTCTTCTCATGCGAAACTTCATAGAGGCTCTGAAAGTCCTTGAGAAATGCGTCAGCATGTCGCCAGAAGTCGCGAGGTTCCACACCGACCGGGGGAGGGCGCTTGCCTCTTTGGACAGACTCGAGGAGGCCGTCGAGGAGTTGGACAAGGCGATTGGCCTCGATAGGAACGAAACCCAAGCCTGGAAATTCAAAGGGACCGTGCTATTCAAGGTCGGACAGTACGAGAATGCGGTGAGCTGCTACAATCGCGCGATCGAGTTGGGTCTCGAGGACCAGGTGATACATAAGTCCAGAGGCAGGGCGCTCGAGGAGCTTGGAAGGCTCCATGAGGCGCTCGAAAGCTATGACAGGGCGATCGGTCTGGACGCGACCGACGGCGTCGTGTGGAATCGCCTCGGCGTAGTCCATGTCAAGCTCGGAGATATGGAGAAGGCGGCCGACTGTTTCAGCAAATCCGTGGACCTGGATCCAAAGAACAAGGCAGCCTGGTTAGGAAGAGCGGAGGTCATGGAGAGGGTAGGCAATGATGAGGAGGCGATAAGGAGCTATGATGCTGCGCTGGGCATTGACCCAACGGACAAGATCGCATGGTGCGGCAAGGGCATCGTGCTCATTCGCCTTGAGAAGCACGATCTTGCGAAGAGATCGTTCGAGAAGGCCCTTGAGATCGACAGGAACATGGAGTCAGCTATGGAAGGTCTCCGCATCGTGAGCGGCAAGCTTCGGGAGAGAGAGATCAGCGCGTACGCTCAGAAGCTGGTCGAATACGAGTACCGCTCGGGAAAGAGACTGACGAGGGAGGAGGCATTCAGGGAGTGCGGGATACCTTTCTCCCACCTGGACGATGTCCTGAAGCTTCTGGACGAGAAGGAGGCCGTGAATGTGATCTCCCTGAGCCAGTCCGCCTTCAAGGAATACGAAGAGCTTTCGAGGGCAGTTCTCTTGGCCAGCTATCGAAGCCCCAGTGTTGGCAGATATGGTCTGCGACTGCCCGATGTTTTGATGAATCTACCGGAAAAGGACATCCGGAAGGCGAAGAAGGTCCTCGCTTACATCGAGAGAGTCAACGACATGGACTTCTCCACTGTCACGCCGGACCGCGATACCGAGCAGCTGCTCAGGACGGCAATGAGCCTACCCGACGAGAAACGTTCCGCAATCGGTCTGATGGAGAACCTGGGGGTCGGGATATTCAATGCCAGGAAGCTGATGGCGATTCTTCAAACGTTCAGGGGAGAAGGATACAAAGCCTCGAGCGTGAAGGTAAGGGAGATCCCATGGAAGGAGGAGTCAGTAGACATCGAGAAAGATGAGAGGGAAAGAAAGGTCACGGAGCTCAAGGCAGTGCCTCCCACTCAGAAGCATAGAGGCACCAGGGATGAGGTCGACCTCTATTCTAGATTCTACAAGGAAGAGGAGAAGGCGGTGGATCAGCAGGCGAACTTGGAGGAGATCAAGGGGCGTCGATGCCTATTCCATGGCGGTCTCGCTGTGACGAAATGCCATACCTGTGGCTCGCTCCTGTGCAGCGATTGCGTCTCCCAATCGGACTCTTGTCCTCGGTGCGGATCAAAGATAAAGAGGAGAGCAACTAGAACGGCTGAGGGTCAAGAGACTGGAAAGGAGAAGTCGAGGGCCGCATCGGAGCCAGGCAGGCAATCTAGGGACTTAGAAGGAGAGGAGGACAAAGACACCAGGGACTGGACGCGTTTGTGAGTCTTTTCCTGGTAAATCGATCATTGACTTCTCCTGATTTGTCATTAGTAGTCCATGACTCCGACCTTCATGAATTCCCTGAGCAACGATGTCGCGTAGCATCCTTTGTCCAACGAGAAAGACATCAACAGGCTGTCTCCTTCCGCGCGGATCGAGAGACTCCTGAACCTGCCAAGGATCTCTCTCCTGCTGCCCTTGGAACTGCACTGCGGTATCTTCGGCACGATGAAGTTCTCTCGACCGATGCCTTCCGCACCGACGATTTCCTTCTCGATTTCACCTGCTTCTCCTTCCGCGAACTCACTCTCTGAACCGAATAGGATGCCGCTGATGAACGCCTTGTTCTCCGTCATCTGTCTTTCAACAAGGTCGAGGTTCTCTCTCGTGACCTTGATGTAGATGCTGTGGTCTGGGAGGCCGTTCCTGTCTGCAGGAAGGACGATGTCCCCGATTAGAGGTCTGGCTAGCGATAGACCTCTCTTTATCCTTGCACTCAGTATCCTATTGAAGAGATAGGACTGGTACGCATGTACAAACATCATCTGAAGGTTCTGAGGCAGCGATCCGATTGCGCCGGCGTAGTCGCCATCGTTCCTTGCTAGATGTGCTATCACGGTCCTTTCAAAGGAAAGTCTCATCGGGTATGTTCCCAACGCAGACTTGAAGTCTCTCGATTCCCCAAGGTCTTCGCGAGCTTCCCGCACTTCCTGAGGTTCATCTGGCGTTGGGGAAGCGATGTAGGCCATCACTGCATCCTCGAACTCGTCATTGACTATGAATTTGCCGACGATGTGCGTGACCGGTCTGAGGGCTCCAAAACGTTGGACTCCGAAGAAGTTCGGGAAACCTCCCAGTTCGTTCAAAATGCAGGCGGTTGCCTCAGCATTATCTTCAAGATCGGCCCCTTCGAAATCACATTCTCTTATCCAAATGGTGAATGAGTTGCCTACGAGGTCTCCGAGGGTGATATGTTTCTTTGCCTTGTATACGTCCGAAATCGTGACCTGGTGGATCTTGAGCGATTTGACATCCTCGATCGGGGCCTCGAACGATATCAACTGCTTCGTGACCGCCCTCTTGTCCTTAGTTCCAGCGAAACCGATTCTTCGTCTGCTTATCCCAAGGGATTTCGAGAGCTGACGGACGAGTCTATTCATCTCCCAATTGGTCGATGTGACCGTCCCGATTGTGTACACACCATCTTCAGATTGGTCGGGGTACTTGGATATCTCTTCGACCAGGAAATCCTCTGGCGAGGTCCTGAGCCTACCGCCAGTGCCGGTCGTCCCAGTGTAGAATACCTCAAGACCGATCTCAGTCTCCCGAGCCGAGCTAGCCTGGTATTCCATAGAATTCTACTTCAGATCCTTTTCGAGTTTCTCTCTTGTCTCCTTGAACTCACCAGCTATCGTCTTCGAGGCCCGTTTCAGCGCCGTCTGAGGCTTCCCTGTCCTGACCCGGACAAGAAGTGTAGGGAACTCAAGATCTGGGTGAGCCGCTGTGTACTTCACCTCAGAGACAGCGTCATCCTCGAGAAGTTCGGTCACAAGAGGAGATATGAGGGTCATGTCGGCGTCCTTTATCATGATTCTGATTGAATCCTTGTCCTTCTCGATCAGCTCAAGTTGCATGGCGGCTCCTATCTGAATTCTGATTATAAATCTTTTGATGGTCGTCTAGCCATCCACTTTCTTGAGCTGGTTCTTGTACATCGTTTCAAGTTCAGCGGTGGTCGTTGCCTCCCTTGGCCCTTTATCGTCCCGAAACCTGCCTGTGAATCTTGGGAAGCGGATAGCGAGACCGGCGTCCTTCCGTATTCTTGAATATGCGCAAGTGTGGATCGGACTAATGGTGATTTCTGCTCCCAGCACCTCTATCACCATCGAAGGTTCAAACCAAAAGTCCGCCTCCAGCTTCGAATGGACTTTGGGATGTTTCTCCGATAGCCGTGATACCTCCAGCTTGGAGGGCAGCGATGCCAGCGTTTGATCATCGAATCCGCTTCCTAGTTTGCACACGGTCTCGAATGTGTCCTCCTCTCCGTTGTACGTCGCCATCAGTAAGGCTCCATAGACACCCTTTCTCCTGCCTCTTCCGGCGAAGGCTCCGACGACGACCAGATCTACTGTGTCCGTCATCTCAGACTTGTATTCTTTCTTGTACTTTATCCATAGAAAGCCCCTCGACCCAGCACGATACACGGAATCATCGGCAACCGATTTCGCCATCAAACCCTCGCAACCGTCTCTCAATGCCTCCTGGAAGAACGCATCAGCGTCTTCGATCTTATCCACGATTCGCATCTCGGAGGTCCTTACCTCGTCCGTTGTCTGCACACAGCTTTCCAATGCCCTTCTCCGCTCTAGTAGCGGCTTGTTCGTCAGGTCCTCGCCATCAAGATGCAGGCAATCGAACAGGAAGATCCGAACAGGGTATTCTTCAATCGCGCTCGTGAGGTCGTGCTTTCTCCCCCTTCGATGTGAGACCTCTTGGAATGGAAGCATCTCACCCGTGTTGATGTCCACCGGCACGCACTCCCCTTCGAGTATCCCACTCTTCGATCTGAAAGCGGACCTCAGCGCCTTCACCACGTCTGGGAATTGGGAAGTGAGATCCTCGAGCCTTCTGGAGAAAAGGGTGATCTCCTTTCCTTCGATGTGCGCTTGCACTCTGACGCCGTCGTACTTGTACTCGAACGCGGCACGTCCTCCCATTCGCTCCAGAATCTCGAAAGGGGAGGGAAGCCTCTCTGCAAGCATCGCTCTTATTGGGTTTCCTATCTCGACTTTCATCTCTTTTATGCCCTCGATCCCGTTCCTGCAGAGTCGCTCCCCCACCTTGCCGAGATCTGACGAGACATTGAACGCCCTTTCGACCACATCTCTGTCCTCCTTCGTTGCAAATGCTTGGGAAAGAGCGTCTATGACCGTCATATCAGCCACCCCGAGTCTCATCTTTCCAGTGACGATTCTCGCTATGTACTTGGCCTCACGGGGAGTTGCGTCGTGAAGTACGTCAGATAGGAGTCTCATTTTCTGATGCTGGGAGCCACTTCCCTCCGCCTCGGTTATTCGCTGTAGCGCCTCGTAGACCCGATTGAGGGTGAGCGTCTCTGAGAACAGGGTGGTCTGCCTCTTCTCTTCGAAGATTCTCTCCGAGACAGTTCCTGGGTCCCCCTCTTTCAGCCAGAGTTCATGCACGTTCTTCTCATTCGTTCCCGAGGTAGAAGCGATGGTCTTCAACAGCAGCTTGTCGGCAAGGCCGAGCTTCTGGGGGTAGAAGTCAGGATAGAGCTGACCTTGGGTCAGGTAGACGATCTTCCTGAGCGACTCGCAGTCCGCCATTTGAAAGAACTTCGCCAGTATGTCTGTCATCTCCAAACGGCCCGACGTGGACTCCAGAGCTTCGTAGACCTTAACCAGTTCCCCGTAAAGCATACTATGTCAAACGGATTTGAACTATATAATCCATGAAGACAAATCAGAGACTGGGAATAGCCAACGCTAGCAAGTACTTGGATCGGTACGATATCAGAAATCGAAGATGCTCTTCTGACCTTCTCTGTGTTCTGGCTTCTCGTCATGATTCTCTGATGCTTTCTTCTTCTCATCCTTTTCGCTGAGTTTGTACAGGCGTCTGCGCATCGCGGTCTCTTTTTTTTGACTAGAGTAAAGGTAGGCTTCGTCCATCGT
>JAJRAG010000064.1 GCA_028682925.1 Methanomassiliicoccales archaeon | reverse complement strand
AGCTGACATACTTGTCGGATTCGAGGAGAACATGAGGCCTTATTCCAGGACGTACGCTTCCGAGATGCGCTCGGTCACAGAGAAGTCAGATGCCCACTTCCTAGTAATGTCACCGTTTGGACCTGTGCCCATTGAGCTCGACGAGATATACCCTATAGCACAATCTCTATTCCCCCAGATTAGAGATCAAGATACCGAGACTAGGACAAGGCGTTTGATGGAGGAAATGTCCCATCGTCAGAAGTACGGAATGTGCGTCATATGGGAGGGCGATGATACGTTGGAGATATTGGCTTCCATCGCTCTGGGTACATCGAAGTTCGATATCGACAGGGCAAGAATAAGAGCGGTGGCGGATTATCAGTTCGGGAAAGGGGCCTCCTCAGTATTGTTCGACGGCAGGGTCACATTGGTCAAGTCGAAGACGACTGAAAAGATCAGGAACGTATACGTAAATGGCGATCACGTTCTTTCGATGAGAGCAAATGACGGTTTCTTCACCGTAAGACCAAAGGGTGCTGAAAGACTTAGAAAAGGATTCATGCCGCCGAGACTCCGCGTGATCGTGAACAAGGACTCCGCAGAGTTCAACCGGGCAGGGAGAAATGTCTTCTGTGGTTTTGTGATCGATTGCGACGAGAACATAAGACCGTATGATGAGGTGCTCGTCGTCGACGAATCTGACAATCTCATCGCCATCGGAAGGACGATGATGACTCGAGCAGAGATGCTGGCGTTCAAGAAGGGACTAGCGGTCAAGGTCAGGGAGGGAATCAGCACCTGAGATGTGACCTACTGTCTTCGCGGTCTCCTCTGCAACTCTGACACAGGCAAGAAGATCTTCCAGAGTGTGTAGCATTGATGGGATAGATTCTGAGGAGGAACGGATAACGACGATCCTGCCTCTTCTTTCCGCGTTTGCGAACCTATCATTGTCCAGCTCGATCGCTCGCTTGACTGTCTGGGCTTGCTTGATGCTCGGATACTCAAGCTGGATTGTACATTCGAGAGGCACAAGAGGCGAATTGAAATGCAACTAGAAAAAGAATATCCATCAAAGTCAGACGACAAATGCGTCTCGCGCCCAACGAATCGGAGGAATTAATACCACGTGTGGACATTTGCCGTTCGGTATTTGGTTGATCCAAATGGAGGTGTGACCATGATCAAGAAAGTCGACCACATTGCGATTACGGTAACGGACCTGGAGAGATCAGTTGAATTCTACACGAAAGCGCTCGGAATGAAAGAGGTTATGAGATGGAAATCGAAAATCCCTGGTATAAAGGAGATCGCCTTCGTCAGGATTGGAACGGACATGCTCGAACTGCTTTCTGTCGAGAATCCCAAGAAGTCCAAGGAAGAAGACACGGCGCAAGCGGGCGTGAAGCACCTTTGCTTCGAAGTCAATGACATAGAGAAGGAAATCGAGAAGATGAAGAAAATGAAGATCCCGGTAATCCAGGATTTCCACATACTCAACGAGGAACATCTCACGACGGTGAGCGGGACACTGAAGGTCGACTTGAAGAAGGGATTGAAGAGGGCGGTGTTCGCCGATCCTGATGGGATACCGATCGAACTTCTTCAGTGGTAGAATAGAGAGTAGCCCCGGGCAGATTCGAACTGCCGTCACCGGCTCCAAAGGCCGGTATGATTGACCACTACACTACGGGGCTTCGAGTCTGCGATGCGATTTCGCATATTTAACTGTCAGTTCGAAGGGTCAGAAGTGACGTAAGTCAGATCAGGCAACAAGGCGACCGAAGAGGTGCGTGGGGGTGCTTTTGACGATCTCGACATTTACTAGATCGCCGAGTGTCACGCCATCCTCAATGACCACTGGGGTATATGACATGGTCCTACCGATGTAGGTACTGCCTTTGCCCCTCTCGGTGATCAGCACCTCCTCTATGTTCCCCTCTCTCCCGATGTTGATACTCAGACCGACTTTGAATCTAAGGACGGTCAGTTCCCTGGAGCGCTCCTTGGACATCCAGCCAGGAACTTGATTCTTCGATTTCTCCGCAGGAGTGCCCGGTCGGGACGAGTATCGCGTCACATTCACTATGTTGGGCCTGATCTCCCTAACTAGTTCCGTCGTTTTGTTGAAGTCTTCGTTCGTCTCGCCAGGAAAACCCACTATCACATCGGTGGAGAGCGTGGAATCCTGTAAACGTTCTCTGAACATCTGGACCTGCCTTCTGAGATCATTGACAGAGTAGCGACGACCCATTGCCTTGAGAATTCTGTCGCTTCCACTCTGGACAGGCAAGTGAAGAAATTTATAGACTTTGTCGTTGTTCCAAACTGGAACGAGATCCCCGATGATCTTCTCGAGACTGTCGGGGTTCATCATTCCGATTCGAATTCTGAACGTCCCTGGGATCTCAATAATTCTGGGAAGCAACTCAGCGAGGGTGTGGCCAGTGTCGAGACCATAACACGCGGTGTCCTGCGCCGTGATTAGTAGCTCCTTGGCACCTCCAGATATACTAGACCTGCATCTGCCGACTATGCTCTCCATGTCGTAGCTCTTGAGTCTGCCGCGGGCTATTCTAGTAATACAGTAAGTGCAGGAACCTAGACATCCCTGAGCGATCGGTATGATCGCAGAAACGACATCAGGCTTGGGAATACCGACGAAGTCACCGACACCGAACCTCTCCGTCACGATTTGCACGAAGCGATCGTATTCGAAGGGCGGGACTATAATCGCGTCTGGAACCGCCTCGGAGATCTCGTTGTGCTGAGCAGCGGCCATGCATCCAGTCACAATCAGTCTCTTCTCATATCCGGAGACCTCCCTCATGCGTTTGAGCATTCTCATCTCAGTTGATCGAATGACTGTGCAAGTATTGAGTATTACAAGGTCGGCATCCTTCACGGATTTGACAACCTCGTGGCCGAGAGACATCATCTTCCTTTCTAGAATGACGCCCTCTCCCTGATTCATCGTGCAACCGTAGGCTTCGACACAGACCTTCACGAAACGCAAATCTCGTCCTGTTATATTACTCTATGCTGTTCCATTCTACTCTGTTAGAGCGGTCCATCATCCTATCTATTCTTGTGTGTTCCCAATGATTTCGAATGAAAAGGAAAATGTCAAAGAATGTCGCTCCTTCAGTGACACAGAATAACATTAAATATCTAAATCACGCCTAATATCTTATGCAAAGCCAATTTCGGGCTATATTTGATCAAAGTCCTTCTTTGGGGGGAGGAAACCAGTGACCCACCTGGCTCTCCTACGCGAGCCCGGAGTCAAGCCTGGACCGAGATGATCAAATCGGTCCAGGTGGCTTTGTCAATATGCGTTCTTGTGATATTCTTTCTTGGTACCTAAGGAATGCCAGGGTCAGGAGCTCAGACATTCGCGTTTATTTGGATGCCATTTCTTCCATTCTCAATATCAAGGGAAGTAACCTTGGGCCATTTAATACGTCAGCCCCATCTGAGACATGTGTTAAAGTGTCAATCTACGCGGGGAGTGGTCCGCGCGCCCCAGCTTATCCAGACGTTCTTTTTCAGATTACAATAATGAGCGAAATACCCACGTAGATTTGATATAATCTTGCGGACAATAATATGTGACGAAATGTTGAATATCGATGCAGGAGTACTGCCATCGGTTCTAATAGCGGCTATTCTGATCCTGGTGCCTTTGTCAGGATGTCTAGGGGGACCAGGCGATGGAAGTGATGAGAATGTTGCCTGGAAAGGGGAATATCAGGTTGGCGATTTCATAGAGTATTACAAGAACTTCACTAACCCGCGCGGCTCAGACTATGCAATTCTTCGCATGATGGTCATGAATGTGACCGACACGGACATCACCGTTAATCAATCCGTTGCTCAGCTGTTCGATCCCGTCGATGTTGAATATGAAGAACGAACCATTCTGAAGAACGCCACATTGGCATTTGACACGTACGTCGACCCTACTAATCCCATCCCGAACTCCACATTCACCTATCTTGGAGGAGAGGTCTTATCAACAGAGTGGGGTCCACGGAACTGTTCACATTATAATGGGACATGGCAATATGACGGAGTCGTGGTCACCCTCGAGTTCTGGTTGTACAAGGGAGTGCTGATGAAGGCGGTAGACCACAGTCTTCTCGTTTTTGACCCTGATGAGTCTCCCATCGAAAGTGGCAATACTCTTCAGATTAGAGACACAAACCTCGAAGAGATCACGGACCAGTAGGGCTTTCCTCCTTTCTTCTTCTGCCTCTCCCCATCTGCCGTTAGAACCGTCCGAGCCGTCAGAAGAATGGTGGACCGAGCATATCTAGACATTATACTGGAGAATTATGGGCAATGGAATTCCGATGCTCATCGAGAACTTAATCTTGTCAATCTGCAGCTGAATCAGATCGAATATCCATTCGTCAGTCAGAACATATTCCTGAGTGAACGATATTTGGCCATTGATT
>JAJRAG010000063.1 GCA_028682925.1 Methanomassiliicoccales archaeon | reverse complement strand
GCCTGGGGGGTCTTTCTTCTGACATCAGTCGTCATGATTCTGTTGATGCTGTTGGTCCTGATCTTCCTCGGAGCCCAGACCTGCTTCCATCTCGCACTACCTGCTCTTGTCATACCGTTGATTCTGAGTATCTTGCTCTATTGCATGCCTTCCAGTTACGCAAGATTGGAGGAACGACTCATGGCAAGAGAGTCTCCAGCTGTCATCGGAGCGATGACGATGAGCATGCAAATCCAACCGTCGATGGAAAACGGACTACTATTTGCCATACAGCACAACAATGGTACCCTATCTATGAGACTCAAAGAGGTCCTGTGGAAACCCCTCTCTCGCTCTGGCACAAGCCTTACGTCATCATTCCTCGATTTCTCTGCGTCTCTTGGCGAAGAGAATGAGAGCCTACGTCAGTCATTGCATTTGATCATGTCCTCAACATGCGAGAGGACAAAAGAGGGTGTCGATCGTCTTCTTGACAAGGCAAATATGGTTATTCTGAGCGGGATCAGGGATAGTGTCGACAAGTATGTTGCCTCCCTTTCGGCACCGACGATGGTCCTTTTCGCCCTTGGTGTGCTACTGCCAGTAATGCTCTTTTCGCTTGTGCCTCTTATCTCGGTTGGCACTTCATTCAACATCTCAGAGACTGGAATGGAAGAGGGAACCGGGCCTGGAGTTCCAATGTCGATGCTTGGCCTGCTGCTACTCGTGGTTTTTCCCATCTCATCCTTTGTCCACGCAAGATCGATCATCGCGAGGAGTCCCCTACAAACTTTCAGGGAAAACGACATAATCATTGACAGAAATGGAATCGCTTTCTTATTCATATGGCTCTCGACAATTGTGATTGTCTTGTTGGTCAATCTCGGTGACTATTTCTCATATTTCATGCTGTTTGCCCTGGTTCTCCCTCCTTCTATGTTCTTATGCATCTTCTTGAGGAAGAATCATACCGCCCAGAGAAAGAAGGTCGAGACGGAGAGAGACTTCGTCCGCGCCATATTCCAGATAGGAAGTAGAATGGCATCTGGGTCAAGTTTTGAAGCAGCACTCGAGAATACGTCCCGCTCTAAGGAGGGATCGGAATTCTCGGAGATTGTCGATTTGGTCCTTTATAGAGCTAAGATGTCAAGATCGAGCTTGCGCGAACTCCTCATGGATGAGCTCTATTCTCAGGGAATTGGCTCCATGCTATGCGGAGCAGTTAGAACGATCGTGGAATGTTCGGAGAAGAATCCCAAGGGTGCTGGTCAAGTCGCCATGAATCTCGCCCAGTATCTGAGCGATCTCAATTCATGCGAAATCAAAATCGAAGAACGATTGAAAAGTCTAGTCGACATGATGCAGTCTACAAGTATGGTCTTCGCTCCAATCGTCCTTGGTATCACCAGCAGTCTGATTGGACTCATTGCAGAATTTGGGAATTCTTCATCTGAGTTGATTACGCAGACAACACTGATGGTCGGAATCTATGTGGTCCAACTCGTGGCTGTGATGTCATATTTCACAGTCTTCTTGTTGGGTCACAAGACTTGGAAAGAAGTGGGATACGAGTTCGGGAGGAGAGCTCCGGTCGGTTTGGCAATATTCATCTCAATTTCAATACTCTGCCAGATTGGGCTGACTCGCCTTCTGTGATTCTGAACAGCTCGCTGTATGAGGCCGTAAATAGATCAAGGGCAACCAGTTCCTCGTTATCCTTGGTGGTCGTAGCGTCTATACGTTCTCTGATGCCCTCAACAAGCTCCACCGAAAGCAGTCGCTTCTCATCGAAGAACTCAGCTTTGACCTGATTCTCTTCTCGAACAACTATGTTATTCTTTCCCAAAGTACACGACGAAGAAAACTGAATACCATCTATCGTGCAGGAGAGCGGTCTTTTTGAGCCGGTGAAAACGACCGCCGAAATTCGATTTGGGATTCTTTCCCTTCCGATCTGCCCCATCTTGTAACCTATGACGACGTATGGCCCGAGGTGACCGTGAAAACGCTTCAGAGCTAGTAGTTCGCCAGGGAGTTCTACCATCACATTCGAAGAACGATTCCGGACATATGAATCTTTGGCCGAATATCTCAACACACATCCCATAGTGCATTCTCTTTCATTGTGCAAATCCAAATGGTTATTAGTCTCCAGCCTTCTTCCTAATCCTTCATATGAGGTTCTCGCTGCCATGGCCAGGGAAATTGGAGACCGCGATACTGATCTTCCTCGCCCTCTGGTTCGCGCTGACCATCATAGTGCCGTTCACTTTGCCAGCAGACAGTGTGAAGGATCTTTCTGGCGCGGTCGGAAGAATCGACAACGATGACACTACAAGTCGGATGAATCCTTTGGCCAAGGCCATCTATACGATTGGTGATGCATATTGTCACCAAATCTCAGAGAGATCATACTATCTGAATGGAAACCAGATGCCATTTTGTTCACGCGATGAGGGGATTTTTCTTGGACTTGTCATTGGAACGACCCTAGCCATCATTACTCGATACGAGATAAAAGTCATCTACTTTATTCTAGGAATTGTCCCAATCGGAGTCGATGGTCTCGCACAATTGCTCACTGACTATGAGTCAACGAACCCGATTCGCTTGATTACTGGGTTGCTGGCCGGAGTAGTAGTCGCATTGCTAGTCTCGGTGTTCATCCGTGAAATCACGCCTGGAAAGAGGTCTGCTGAGAGTAATATCACAGACGCAGAAGGAAACGAGCGTTAGGGTGAAACATTAAGAGAAATCGAAGCCAGGACATATCAAGAGTATTGATGCACAGGAAAATCAATCTGTGAGAGAGCGATTCCACTCGGTTCGGAATTCGAGTATTTCATTACCGAATTGGCGGTGGTCAGTATCATATGATTCAATTCGGGACTATTCAGGAGGTTCGGATGCTGCATAAGTCCAATTTGACCGATTGAAAGGTAGCAATACAAATAATATGGACCCAAAGGATATTTTTGTCTGAATATGAAAAGGTATATATATGGTCAGTATCATTCGAGGGATGTCAGAAGCGCTGATATCTTTTGATCCATTTTAAGAGGTGTAGCACAATGGAAAATGAGGAACTGAAGAAGGG
>JAJRAG010000223.1 GCA_028682925.1 Methanomassiliicoccales archaeon | reverse complement strand
TACAAATTGGAGAGGGAGGAGGACTCGAAGTATGAGGAGTTCTTCTCCTGGAAGAATCACAGACTTGTCGCCACCGGCATCTCCGGGGCGTTGTTCGCTCTCGGCATGCTGACGGAATATGTCTTGCAGGTCGGATTGTTGTATCTGGTTCTATACGGTGGCGCGATTCTCATCGGCGGTTACTACATCGCAAGGAGGGGAGTCGCGGCGATCGTCGAGAAGTATCTGGACATCAACATGCTAATGGTCGTCGCTGTCATCGGTTCGATAGCGATCGGTGCCTACACCGAGGGCGCCGCGATCGTGTTCCTGTTCTCTCTGGCCGAGATGCTGGAGTCGTTCTCCATCGCCAGGACGAGGAGGTCCATCTCGGACCTCATGGACTTCGCGCCGAACCAGGCACTTGTGAAGTTTGGGGACAACGAGGACCACTACGACGTCAACGACGTCAGCATCGGGGACATAGTCATCGTCCGACCAGGGGAGAGGGTCCCGATGGACGGCATCGTGGAGAAGGGACAGTCTTCGGTCGACGAGTCGGCGGTCACCGGCGAATCGAGACCGGCGAGGAAGAAGACCGGAGACATGGTTTTCGCAGGCACTCTGAACTCCGGGGGCTATCTGGAATTCAGAGTCACGAAGAAGTTCAAGGACACGGTCATATCGAAGATCGTCAAGCTCGTCGAGGAGGCCGAGACGAAGAAGGCACCGACGGAAAGGCTGGTGGATAGATTCGCGAGGTATTACACACCGGTGGTCGTGACGGTCGCTGTGCTCGTGATGATCATGCCGACTTTGTTGTTCTCTCAGCCGTTCGAGACATGGTTCTATCGAGGCCTGGTCCTCCTCGTCATTTCCTGCCCCTGTGCTCTGGTCATTTCGACGCCCGTCTCGGTCGTGTCAGCGATAACCGGAGCGACGAAGAAAGGCATCCTTTTCAAGGGCGGCGCGTACCTCGAGAGGATGGGCCAGATCTCCGTCGTGGCTTTCGACAAGACCGGGACGATAACGCGGGGCAGACCTGAAGTGGAGGAGATCATACCGCTGAACGACTATTCTCAGGAGGAGGTCCTCAGGGTGGCGTCCTCCGCCGAGAACAGATCAGAGCACCACCTGGCGAGGGCGGTGATGGCAAAGGCAAAGGAGCTTGAGGTAAGGGCTCTCGAGACCGAATCGTTCGAGGCGATATCCGGGAAAGGTGTATCCGCGATCATTCTGGGGAAGAGAGTGTACGCCGGCAGCGCTCAGTTCTTCAGGGACAGAGGGATCGACATCTCGAAGCACGAGGATCTGATCAGGGAGAAGAACAAAGAAGGCAAGACGGTGATCGTCGTCGGGACGGAGAAGGAAGCCATGGGCATGCTGACGATCAGGGACATTCCCAGACCTGAGGCTAAGGAGACGATCGCCCAGCTCAAGTCGCTTGGGATCAAGAAGGTCGTCATGCTCACAGGGGACGACGACCAAGTGGCCGAAAGCGTTGCGAAGGAACTAGGCATCGACGAGTACAAAGCGAGGCTGCTTCCGGAGGAGAAGGTAAGGGCGGTCGAGGAGTATCAGCAAAAGTATGGCCCGATCATCATGGTCGGGGACGGAGTGAACGACGCGCCCGCGCTGGCTAGGGCCGAAGTCGGGGTGGCGATGGGGGTGGCGGGGACCGACATAGCTCTCGAGGCCGCCGACGTCGCACTGATGGGAGACGATCTCAGGACGGTCGTGTACGGAATAAGGTTGAGCAGGAAGGCAGCGGGGGTCATAAAGCAGAACGTGTCAGTCTCTCTGTTCGTCAAGATACTGTTCTTCGCCTTGGTTTTCCCGGGGCTCATCACGCTCTGGCTGGCGATCTTGATCGGGGACCTGGGAACATCGTTCGGGGTCATCACGAACGCTCTGAGGCTTGCAAGATACTGATCTGAGATTGGGGGGTCTCATAGAACGTGTCACTGCCGCGCGAAGGTCAGAATATGAGAAACCTCGGTCCCCCGGACAGTGCTATCTGATTCTTTGATGAGTCGTAGACGATCGAACGACGAATACGCAGGAGACGATGTTATGTCTCATTGCTTGTATTTTGAGAAGCTCCGACCCAATACACCAGCGATCTGTCGCTTGGTCTGTTCTATCATTACATCTGATTGGAAAATAAAGATAAAAAAAAGGGTTTTGTTTCTCGGCTTTTCTCGGCTCACCAGATGAATTGCTTGGATGGTCCCTTCTTGTAGGTCCAAACAACCATTACCATGTTGATTATGCCGATAACGAGCCAGAGCGCTGCCCAGGTGTTGGTGTCCGCTGCTTTCTGTACGTCAGCAAAGACCGGGACCCATGAATAACTGATAAGGCCTCCACCGAAGAACATGTACCACCATGTTATGAACATGGAGCACATCAAGTTGAACTGGTGGATTTTCGCACTGCACTTACCGTGTATCACAAGACCCCATGTGCTAGCGGTGAATCCGTACACCCACAAGCCGATGATGAAGTCCCAACCTACGCCCATCAGGGCGGCTAGCGGAAGCAACATCATCTGGGTCGTAGCGCCCCAAAGCGCCGCGTCGCCTATCGGTCTCCAATCCCAGCCCTGCGTCGCACAGAGGAATGTTCCCAAGAACAAGAATCCGTACAGCGCGGGGACGATCGAGAACATGGTGGAAACTGCTCCGCCGAATGGGTCCGTCATGAAATGCCACATTGCCATTACGAGCAGCGAAACTGCCGCTGCTAGCGAACCCATGGCACCGATTGCTTGCTCAGGAACCAATTCTCCTGGCTTGTTTTGCTTACTCCACCATGCAGGGTTGGCCCGGACCCCACTGGTATAGAAAATCCAGTGGCAGAGACCATAGACGAGTCCCATCATTCCGAAACCTACTGCATTCAGTCCCATGTATTTCCCCCTAAGTGGTCCGCCTCGCAGGCGGTCACTGCGAGGTAGTTACTCCGTTCTTGATACTTAAAAGTAGCGAAACTGGACCTTACTAATGGCAACAAAACGATATGAGATTCTTAATGAATGTAAACACAAGAAACATGTCCAGAGGAAACAAAGGTACGTAGCATCTAGTATTATCTCTCAAGTATTGACTTTGTGTTAGAAATTCATTTGATTTTTTGTCATGTTAATGGATTCATCGAGCGAAAATGACGATTTGTAACAAAAACAAAGTGTAACAATCACCTTTCTGCTCTATTCTGTCCGGTATTGCTTCTCATAGTACTTCTTGAACTCGCCGGACTTGATCGGGCGCCACCATTCTGGGTTGTTTCTGTACCAATCGACCGTCGTCCTCACCGCAGCTTCGAACGTGCGCCGGGGGGCCCACCCGAGCCTCTTTCTGATCTTGGCAGCATTGACCGCGTGTCTAGTGACGTGTCCCGGACGATCCTTGACGAATCTCATGAGGTCGTCGGGCTTGTTCAAGTAGGACAATATGAGCGAGGCAATGTCCAGAACGCTCTTCTCTTCACCCGAGCCGACGTTGAATACCTCCCCTTCGAAATCGTTGGATTCGAGCACCATGTCGATGGCTTGACAATGGTCCTCAACGAAGATCCAATCCCTCGTGTTCCTTCCTGTTCCATAGACGGGCAGAGGAAGATCATCGATGGCGTTCGTCACGAAAAGAGGGATGAGCTTCTCTGGATACTGATATGGGCCGTAGTTGTTAGTGCATCTGGTGATAGTGACTGGTAGACCGTAAGTACAGAAGTAGGAGAAGGCGAGTCTGTCGGCTCCGGCCTTGCTCGCCGCGTATGGGCTTTTTGGCATCAGAGCATCGTTCTCCTTCGACGGTCTCCCCACCGCCTCCCCGTAGACCTCGTCGGTCGATATGTGAACGAACCTCTGCACCTTGTGCTTCCTCGCTGCTTCGAGCAGTACGAATGTGCCGAAGACGTCGGTCGTCACGAAGTCTCCGGCGTACATGATCGACCTGTCGACGTGCGTTTCGGCAGCGAAGTGCACGATTGCGTCACACTTGGAGACGGCTTTATCGACGACGCTCTTGTCACAGACGTCCCCCTCGACAAACGCGTACCTCTTGTCTTTCAGATCCTTTAGGTTCTCGGGGTTCCCTGCATAAGTGAGCTTGTCAAGGTTGATGATCTTGACGTCATCGTGCTCCCGGAGCATGTACTTCACAAAGTTGCAACCGATGAATCCCATGCCGCCTGTGACCAGCACTCGTTTCATGGTCTGACCGATTTGAGAGCATAATGACGATACTTAATGATTTCTCGGAAGCGCGATGCACGGAAGCATTCATGCCATGGTATTCTCCGGATGCTGCGTTCCACTCTTCCGGAATACACTGCTCTCATTTCAAGGCGAGCTTGTCAAGCACCTTGGGGTTCACGCAGTTCACGGGGCGTTTTCCCATGAGAACCCGTGCCACTTCCTCTGACGCGGTGATCTTGGCTTCCTTCACCGAACCCTCCGAATAGAATGCGGTGTGAGGGGTCAGTATGACATTGTCAAGTTTGAGTATGGGGTCGTCTTTAGGAGGCGGCTCCCTCTCGAGGACATCTAGGGCGGCAATGCCGATCCTTCTCTCCTCGAGCGCTCTGACGAGGTCAGGGATGTTCACGACCGGTCCTCTGGATGTGTTCACGAGGATCGCCGTGTTCTTCATCTTCTTGAACTGTTCGTATCCGAGCATGTGTCGGGTCTCTTTCGTGAGGGGGGTGTGAACAGAGACGATGTCCGCCTCTTCGAGCAGTCTGTCGAAAGTGACCGGTTCGATCCCCATCTCCTTCATCCGCTCGTCCGGAACGTAAGGGTCGAAAGCGATGACCCTCATCCCGATGGGCCTGATCCTCTCCACGAGCGCCCTTCCAATCCTCCCGACCGCGATCAGGCCGAGCGTTCGGTCCCTCAGCCGGTAGATTGGCCTGCCATCCCTCCAGTCCCAGCTGCCCCCCCGGATCGCTCTGTCGAACAGCGTCACCCTTCTCGATGCGGCAAGGATGAGGGCCAGTGTGTGGTCCGCCACCTCGTCGACGCAGTACTTTGGGACGTTCATCACCGCAATGCCCTTCTCCGTCGCTGCGTCCAAATCGATCGTGTCGAAACCTATCCCGTAGCGTGCGATTGCCTTGCACTTCCTGAGTGCCTCTATGACCCTTCTGGAGATTGGGGCGTATGTGTTCAGGATGCCGTCAGCGTTCTTCGAGACCTCGATTACCTCGTCCTCAG
>JAJRAG010000062.1 GCA_028682925.1 Methanomassiliicoccales archaeon | reverse complement strand
ATTGGTCTCAAGTCGTCTGAGGCGCGATCATGTTCAGATCAGCGTCCAGGTTGAGAACGATGCGTTCGATCAGGATGTCCACCTCGACATTGCTGATGTTCGGGATTCCCAAGATTCTCCCTTGGATGAGCTGGTAGAGGTTGTCCACGCTCTTGGTGTACACCTCACACACCAGGCTGTGGTCGCCAAACACCTTGTACACGTACTCGATCTCCTCGAACTTCTTCAACTCGTCTATGATCGAGCCTATTGCGGAGCCGACGACTTCAAGACTGATCAAGGCTCTCATCAACCCAGTCTTAGAAGGGACGGTGACAGCGGTGTAACCACCGATGTATCCCTCCGACTCCAACTTCGATACCCTGCGACTTACGGTCGCCTTCGATATCTGAAGGTCCGCTGCGATGGTCCCGAAGCTCTCCCTTGCATTTGCTCGGAGTTTCTTCAGAATCTTGAAATCGATTTGGTCCATTCAACCCCTCCTGCGCAACAATGTTACTTTCAAGGAGGCGATCGGCCTCCTATTTGCTACAACGTTTCAATTATTGCCGGAGAGATATAAGTCGTTGTCGTCGGCGACTTGATTAGCGATAAATGCTTGTCAGACATGACATTACTTCGTTCGAGGTTTCTGAATCGGTCTCGCCACAATCTTCTCCAAGGCTGCTACCGCCGCTCTCAATCTGACCCTCGGAATCCCGACAGACATTTCCTCAGGACCAGTATCGGAGGCCTTGCGACATTCAAAGTAGTCGAGGGAAATGCTGATCTTCTCTCGCGTATTCGAATCATGATCCAGATGTCGAGAATAGGAACCTCGAACAGCGATGATCAGACGCAGAATCCGCGTCGAGAATCCTTTTAAGGTGCCATAGCAGTTTCAATGACATGAGTCCGGCACACACTGTCGATGACTGGCCGATAGCGCCCGGGGACTGGGAAGTCGGTTCCATGGATTCTCCGACAGCAATTGCAGTCGTTGGGAGAGGCGTTGTGCATATCCCTTCAGAACTCTATTCGCTCAAGGGTACGGTCAAGACGGAGAACATAGGGATCGAGAAGATTATCGTCAACATAATAAGCAATTCTAGAATACGGTTCCTGATCGTCTGCGGAAAGGACGAGTTCGGTCACTATCCCGGAGATGCGTTGCTGAGCGTGGGTAAGAACGGCGTGGACGAACATATGCGCATCAAGGGATCGAGGTCGGCAATTCCATATCTCTGCAATATCCCCCGTGATGCAGTCGATCGATTGCTCGCTCAGGTGGAGATTATCGACCTGCTCCATCCGAAGAATGTGGATGAGATCGTGGCCTATGACCCCGCCTACAAGTTTGATGAGGAAAGGTCCGAGGAGCTCATTGGTGCTGTGAGGAAATGTCTGGATAGGGATCCTGGACGATTCGATGGTGATCCTATCATTGTGAGCACGGGTGCTATCATGGGAGAAGGTGGAATGATCGGCAAGGAACTGAACAAAGCATCCGACAGATTTGCTTCCCAAATGCTCAGGATGCCTAGCCAAAGACTTTCCACATCGGCGTCTTTGGTCGTTGTTTCCAACACATTCTCAATAATCCTCGATCCAATCGACTCGGAGATTGTAGAGGTACCATCCGTAGAGCTTGCGATGAGAATCAAGACGTACCTATCGGGAGGATGACAAGATGTTCAAGTTCCAGAACATCCAGCACGTTTTCAGGTTGGGAGGAGTATCGTACGGGGGCCAGCCAGGTGAGAGGAGAACGGTCCTTGTTGGATCCTTATTCTATCCAGGTCATAGCATTGTGGAGGACAGATTGAAGGGAGGGCTCAAGAAGGAATCGCTCAGAAGGGTTCTCGATGATCTCCATGAAGCGATGGTTGAGACTGGTAGTCCGGCTTCGCTGATGATCTACGCTGAGACAAAGGAGGCCATGGCTTCATACCTTGAGAAGGTCGCAGGACTCTCCGATTTGCCGCTCTTCATCGACTCGCCCAGTCCTGATGTCAGGATCTCAGGCGCTGTGACGGCAGGGGAATTGGGATTGGGGGACAGAATCGTCTACAACTCTGTCAATGCAGGCACATCCCCTGAGGAACTTGCGAAGCTTCATGATTCGAAAATCAAATCCGCCGTGCTTCTCGCATTCAATCCGAAGGACCTAGGGGTCAAGGGCAAGATCTACATTCTAGATGACGGGGGAGGAATATTCAAGGAAGGTCTTATCGAGATGGCTAAGAGACACGGGATCGAGAAACCCTTGATCGACCTCGCCGTGATGTCAGTCGAACAGATGGCGGGTTCTGCTCTAAAAGCACTTATCGTGGCAAAGGCGAAATGGGGATATCCGTCTGGATGCGCTCTCCACAACGCAGTGGAATCTTGGCCACCAGCTATTAGGGCCAGGGAGAAGGACAGACAGCTTTTCAGATATGTCGACACATCGTCAGCCGCCATTCCAATCATGGCAGGAGCGGATTTTGTCATGTACGGGCCGATCGAGTACGCAAGACGCATCTTCCTCACCGCCGCATTCGCGGACGAGCTTGTAAGGCAATCAGTCTTCGAATAGCAAGAGATGTCATAGAAGGATGTCTGAATACGTCTGACACATCACTGGATGCTCATCTCGCAGCCGACGGACATCAGCTCGAAGCCGACGAATCTATCTGAGAGAAGCTTCATTGCTTCGAATCCGGTGCAGTGCATCGGGGCGATGTGATCAACCCCAAGATTCTTCAGATGGTCCATCGTCTTCAGCAGTCTGTCGGTGTCACCACTGTAGAGGTGGAACCCTCCCATCGCCATGAACACCTTCGTTCCAGTGGATTTCTTGGCTTGCTGAACGATGTTTACAATGCCGGCATGACCGCATCCAGAAATGACAATGAGTCCCTTTTTTGATGTGACATAGACAGCCTGATCGTCGATGTTGTTGTCCTCTACGACCTTGCCGTCCTCTTCCCTGATGAAGGTGCCCGGCCCTTCGAAAGGATACTGACGAGGAATCTCGCCTGATGTCTTGATGCCCTCAGCGAGCTCGATGCTTGACGCCGATAGATTCAGTCTCGCGTCCTTCAGCGCCTCGACAACTGACATGGGAACGGAAAGGTCCGTTCTCTTCGTTCCTTGGAGGATGTACCGCTTTCCTGCGAACGTTCTTGGATGTGCGAAAATCGGCACGCCTGCTTTTATCAACGGGACGAGCCCGCCGACGTGATCGTAGTGGCCGTGAGAAATGAAGACCGCATTGATGCTCTCGGGCTTGAGACCCAGCAGTCCCAGGTTGTGCATCAATACCTGCTCGGAAGCACCGGCGTCGATCAAGACCCTCTCACCCTTTTCATTTTCTACCAGGAGCGAGAAACCGTGCTCAGACAGGAAATGTCTGTCTGGACTGTCGAGCATCATGACCAGCCCCGAAGGTGAATATGGGGGCGAAGATATGTTGTCTACGACCGAGATTATTCGCACTTACCGCTCACTTCCTCACGTTTGACTACTCTCAGTTCGTTGAATCGGAATGAATCCTGGGGGCATACCTGTTCGCAGTTCTTGCAGGCCGTTCCAAGGCAGTACTCCGTCGCTATGGTTATTTTGAAATCCTTCTTTCCGACCCGTTCGACCTTAAGGGCCTTCTCCGGGCACTCCAATTCGCATTTCTTGCACCCCGTGCACCCCTTGAACCCTCCAATCAGATAGACTCCGACATTCTCCAATGTCTTGAGTCCTTTGGAACCTACATTGGGAATGTCCCTGTCGACTATCCTCAGCGTCTCCTTCGGCCTGATGATGTCGGGCATTGGCTTCAGACCATAGGTTTTGATGAACTCATTGTAAATCTCCAATGGCATTCCTTCGAGCCAGTAAGCGACTTCATTAACGTAAAGTTCCTCGAAGATCTTCGATGTGGCGAACATGATGTGCTTTGAAGCGATGGAATCCGCGACGCTCTGCATCGTGTCGAGGACGCCAGGATCGACAAGAAGATCGTACGCCATCATCAACGATGTGTTCCCTATCTGGACCGTCTTCTCGACGACCCTCGGCACGAGCCCGCACGTCTGTGCCTTTATTGGATCGACATAAGTACCTGACGCACCTGCCAAGTACATCGTCTTCACCTCAGTGTCATCGATCCCTATCTCCTCGATGAGCGTCTTGTGACCCGCCCTGATCGCGCCCATAGCCTTTCCGGCTTCTTTCAGATCCATTCCATTGAAGATGATACCATCCTGGAGATGGAGGGTCTTGTCCGGCGTTGCGATATGCGGAAGCTTGATGAGACCCGATTCGATGCCTAGCGCCACTGCCGCAACTACTCCGGTCCCGGTGATTCCCCGCGCCTTTAGTCCATCTAGCTTTCTTTCCTTTCCGGTCTTTGGGTCGACCGACTTGCTATGATGGGGGCCCAACCTCTCGTCAAGAACATCGTTTACCCAGTATCCGTCCTCCGCGAAATTCAAATCCGATATAGCATGAGGCGCGGCTAGCATTCCAAAAGATATATGTTGACCTTCCATTGCAGGTCCAGCAGCGGAACTGCCGCTGTACAGCTCTCCCTCATGATAGAGGCCCATCTCAGCATTGGTGCCATAGTCAGTAACCATGCACGTTTCCTTCTTATCTAGGAGCCCCGATTTTATTATCATCGCCAGAGCGTCCGCGCCGACTTCGTGCCTAATCGCTGGCGGAATGGATATCAAGACTTCAGGACTCACTGATGCCAGTCCGACCGTTCCTGCCGTTGTCGTATGACCTCTTCGATTGGGGCTCTCAACATGTAGCCGTTTGAGCATGGAGACTCCGGCAAATGCAAGGTCCCTGATCTCGATGCCCTCGAACATGGAGAGCTGCGCAGGGTTACCGCAGACTGCTATTCGCTCGATCTCCTTGCAGTCGGCGCCATGCAGTGAAATCAACTTGTCGACGGTCTCCAGAACGATCTTGTGACCAACCTGGGCGCCGTTCTCAAGCCAGAAATGAAGGTGATCCATTATGTTTGCGCCAGGCAGCGGATGCCTCATTGTGATCGCGGTAGATATTATCCTTCCCCGTTTCGAAAGATCGACAAGGTGTGTACGATATCCGCTCGTCCCTAGATCGAGAGCGATGCCAAATGCCATGGGAAGTACCGCAGGTTAATATTGTTCCTCTATTTAAAAATAGAGTCAAAAATCCAATCACTTTGATGAAGATATTCCGCGAATTCTGGCAATCGCAGATTTTCCGTTTCTATGTCGATTGCATGATCGTCTCCTCCGGTGACGGCCAAAGGTGATTGACGGGGAGGTTCGAGTAAACGGAATCGCTATGCAATAATCAGCGAAAGATGAAAAAAAGAAGAAAAAATCTGAGGTGAGGAAGCGTACTCCCTCAAACCTACTAGTGTCCTTTCACAGCATGAACGAGCGCTTGGATGTTGTCCTTTGGAACTCTTGCAGCGAGACCGCAGCCTGGAGCGACGAGGTTGAATCCCGATTCTACGACCCTAGTCGTTTCTCTCTTCACATCCTCAGGAGTCCCCTGCAAGAGGGGCTTCACAACGCCGACATTTCCAATGAGCGCGGCCTTGTTTCGGACGATTTCAACCGCCTTCTCCGGCTGCACCTTCTCCTCGATGCTGAGACCGTGAACCCCTGTCGCCATCATATGCGGCAACAACAATGTCGTGTCGCCGCAAATGTGGAGGACGTTCCTTGTGCCCTCAATGCCTGAGAAAGACTGCTTAATGTACGGCGCAGCGAACTCGTCGAACATCTCTCCGGACAGCATGTCTGTGGACGCTGATGGGTCGCTCATCACTATAACGTCCGCACCAGCTGCCGCGATCGCCTTCAGGTAGTTGTGTTCGACCTGAGCGGCAATCTTCACAAACTTGTGAACGCTCTCGGGTTCCGTCACAATCCACAATAGCAGATTCTCGGTGCCAACGAGGTGACCGGCAATCGTGAACGGGCCAGTCGTGCCGACCACGACAGGCAACTCACCACCAGATCGCTTCTTGAGCAATTTTGTGGCCTCGACGACAATCTTCGCCCTTCCGAGCTGTGAGAAATCCTTCGGAACATCGACCTCGCTCGATGACTCGAACACATGCTTTTTGACCATTGGAGTTCGGTCAACCTTTCCAAGGTCGACTGTGCAGCCCATTATTTCCGCTTCAACTGTCAAGCAGAACGGCAATCTTGCAGACTCAAATCCGAACACTTTGTTGGACGCCAACGCGAGCGTGACCATTTTGTCAGGGTCCGTGTGGGCATCTGGCCAGTGAGCGCCGACAGCATCCATCTGATCCACAGTCGCGCTTTGCGTGAAGCAGACCACAGGAGGTCTGTCAAGCTTCTTGCATGCGAGTGCCGCGAGAACCCGATCCCTAGGTTTCATTCCATCATCCACAAAATCTTCCTCCTTGAACATGCCATACGTTCTTTTCATCTATCTTTACGAACCTACTTCAATGTTTCGTAAACGATTGTTTTCACGTCCTGGGTGAGCCCGAATTTTGCAACAATGTTCCACGCGATTCGACCATGGTCTCTATGATGAGCTTCATTTGTTCTTCAGACCGGGTCTCCCCGTTGCGACCGCGGTCACTTCGATCCAGTTGATGAATTTCATCTCCTTGCCATACCCATCACTGAATCTATGCTCCAGAACGTCAAGCTTTACCCTCACTTCTTTCGCCCCGGAAGCCTCGACCCTCTCCTGGGCATGTCTTGTCGCGGATGTCTTCGCAGACCCAATAGCCTCGTCCACATGTGAGAACTCGATTGGTGTCGATCCAGGAGCGAAAACAATGTATTTGTAGTCTTTCGGGTAGATTTGGACACACACCGACTCGGAGATGAGACTGCACACCGCGCCCACTGCATTTCCCACTTCATGATTGACAGGAACGATGATGTTCACGTCCATCCTCTCCTCAAGTGGTTTTACCAGAATTCTGGCAGGAGCCCCTATGGCCACAATAGGGCGATCGATCTTCACCTTCACGCTCATGTCGCTGACAGTGCTTTCTCCCACGCAAGCTCTGAGAAGGAAGTCGAAAACGTCCGACCTTGATAGGTCCCCGACCTGATCCAATATCATCTTGCGAACAATCTCCTCCCCCACTCGAGTGATTACGCGATTCATCGTTTTCTCGACAAGCTCGTCCGGAGACATGTCCGACTTTGCTGCCACGATTCGCACACCGATCCGAGAACTATCGGCGTCTCCGATGGAGTAGGCGCCATTGACGTGCATGATATCCGTAGGAGTCAAGCCCGTCTGGATGACAAAGCCATGGCTCTTAAGCGAAAGAAGAACGTCCTTCGTCAGAACTACTTCGGGCACTCCGTCCATGACTTCGTAGAACGTGGAAGGCCCAGAAGAGTCAAGGAATCGGAGCACCTTCCTCTCATTCTCAGTCAAGTTGACCGTCTCACCTCTGCTCGCAACATAAAGTCCAGTATCCGAGTTGGTCTCCATTTTGCTTTTGAAGGAGGCACTCAGCCTGGAGGCTGTCGCCAGAGGAATCACCCTCTCCGGGCCTATGCGGATCTCGCCTTTGTCGTCCAGGAACACGATGGAGTCGCCACCTAAACCCGTCGTCCAAATATCGATAGCCTTGACCCTCGTTCTCCAACCTCCAACCATTGCTCCTTGTGCGTTCAAACGTGGAAACCCTCTGTCCATGAAGGCGATGTCTGTCGACGTGCCGCCGATGTCGAGCACGATGCAGTCATCGATACCAGCAAGAACACTCCCTCCCATCAAGCTGGCAGCAGGGCCAGAGAGTATGGTCTCGATTGGCCTCTCTCTGGCGATTTCGACCGACATGAGGCCTCCGTCACCTTTGAAGACCATGATAGGGGCACCGATTCCCTTTGACTTCAGCGACCTTTCAACGGCGTTCATGAAGTCGCCCATGATCGGGATCAATCTTGCGTTGAGCACGCCGGTGACGGTCCTTTCCAGAATGCCGAGTTCGGCGGTGAGGGTGTGACCAAGTACTATAGGGATTGAGGTTCTTTCCAGGATCATCCTTTTCGCCTGCAACTCAAACGTCGGATTGTACACGCTGAATATGCTGGAAACAACTATCGAATCGACTCCACCGACGACCTGTTGGATTGAGTCGACGAGACCGGCTTCGTCAAGCGGTTCGATTTGGCTGCCAAATGAATCGTGAGAGCCGCGGACGAAACTCGCCTTGTCAGATCCAAGAACCCAATTTCCCTGAGGCTTCCAGCCGATCCCTATCAGTCCAACTTTGCCGCCCTTGCCCTGTAGTATGGAATTTGTCGCAATCGTCGTCGACATGCAAACCAATCTGATGTCCTCGTTGTCAGATTTGCCTGCTCGTAACACTTCGTCAACGGCTTCTCGAATCCCGACTGAAAGATCATGATAGGTCGTCGGAACCTTGGCCTTCGCCAGTACACTATTGTCTCTGAGGTCGACGATGACAGCGTCGGTATACGTGCCCCCTGTGTCAATCCCGAGTCCGTGCTGCTGTTTCTCTTTTGGCGGCTTTGGGTTCATGGTGACGCCTCTTTCCACTTACTTTGACTCAAGCCGATATGAGAGAAAAGGATAAAAAATATATCAGGCGAGAGCATCGCTCTCGCAAAATGGGTTTACTTCTTAAGGAGATTTGCTGCTATCTTGATGGCTTCGATTGCATCGTATCCCCAGGCGTCCGCGCCAATCTGGGCTGCGAACTCCTTTGAGGTCGCTCCACCACCAATCATTGTCTTGACTGGTCCCTTCAGGTTCTTCTCCTTCAACATCTTCTCAAGCTCTTTCATTCCAGCGAGTGTCGGAGTCATAAGGGTTGATGTAGCAAGTATGTTGGCTTTCTCAGCCTCTACTTTCTCGAT
>JAJRAG010000061.1 GCA_028682925.1 Methanomassiliicoccales archaeon | reverse complement strand
ACGCATGCTATGAGCGAGTCCTGCCCGATCATTAGATTGCATGTCCGTCCTATTCAAATAGGACCATATGCCCATTCGCCTGGAATATATCCTGAATCTTGAAGATGAGATCTGAGCGCATTTTCCGCTCTTTCATGACGTCATTCGAATAGACAACAACGTCGTACTTTATCCTGTTCTCACCAATCTCCGTTGCGAATACAGAAGGTTTCGGATCCTCAACGACGCCGTCAACTTCGTCGACTGCTGACATCACATACTTCTCCACCTCAGCGTGCGAGGTCTCGTAAGAGACATCAAAGGTTACAGATATCCCATAGGTGCCTGATCGCGTGTAGTTGAATATCTTGTCTTCGAAGAGCTCACTGTTCGGCACGTCGACTATCTCTCCTTCCAGGGTCCTCACTCGAGTAAAAATCAATCCTCGCTCCACGACGTCGCATACAAGATCGCCACATATTCTCACTCTATCTCCCGTCTCGAATGGGCTAACGTCCATTATCGACAGTCCTGAGATTATGTTCCTTATCGTCGGGTAGGAAAGCGCGATTCCAAGGCATACGAATATGAATGTGATGACCACAAGGACAAGACCGACGGAAGGCAACCCCATGAAGGAAAGAATGCTGAAGATGGCGGTCAGGACTGCGATCAGATATAGGGCGTACTTTATGGTAACCTTGAAGAGATCGATCGCTTGTGGGTTGAACTTCTTGGTCCTGAACTTGAAGTCCTCAAGAATCGCTTCGATCAATCTGACGATGAAAAAAACAGCAACTAGGATAATGATCGTCGAGCCTATTCCCGGTATGTTGTTCTGGAGAAAATCACCAAGTTCTGAGATGGGATCGACGCCAGGAATCATGGCGAGCGCAATCGTGATGACAATGATGGCGCCAATGATGTACACAAGATAACTCAGGAACAGACTCGTGAACTCAACGGCGCTCGTATGAAGTGTCTCACCTGTCGTCGACTTTATCCTTGCTCTCCTTGCGAGCCGACGGAGAATCCGGACGAAGAGCATGGCCAGCAGGATAACGACTATGATAAGAATTATCTCCAAGATGTACCCAATCAGGCTCTCCCATACGTTTTCCCTGAAGTAAGGAGATATCACTGAGGCAACGTAGATCGCAGAAAACACCAGGACGATGATTATCACGGCCTTGACGACAAGACTTAGGAATTCAATAACGTCTGAATCCAGGTACTTGCCTTCTTTCCTTTTCATCTTCTCGAAGTGCTTCGAAACATATGACCATATGTATAGGGAAATTGTGAGTAGAGCCACGACCGCAAGAATGGCCCAACCATAGTCCTGCATCCATTGGGAATCTCCAATCGCCAGTGAGATTGCGGTAGGCAAAGGACCCATGGCGCAGAGTATCTGCAAAGAGCATTAAGAAGCTTGGGGAGCGGGAAGAAGGGGGCTGTGATCGCCCACTGCAGGCTTGGTTCAGGTCTCATATATGTGGGCTTTGAATATCCAGAGATCTGCGAGCTTGTCGGAGTCAATCCCAAACACAGGGGACAGGAATTCTCCTGGCATCTCGGATATGCAAACGCCGAAGTTGATCTCTTCCTTGCCTAGATTCGCCCCGAACATTCCCCCCAAGAGCGCTAGGTTGATTTCGACCAAAGCATCGAATCTGAGATCCGGACTCTCAGTCATGCTTGATACCATCTTTGGCAAGCCGACTCGACCGAATGCGCTTGCTCTTACGTATACATCCTCCGCCAATTCCTTCACCGAATGAGATTGCGATGCTGAAGAGTAGGGATTCATTAGATTCTCTATCGCGCCAGCAATCGTTTGTCCTATCCACCTGAGGGCACTCTCGAGAGAATCGCCCGTTGCGACAAGACTTAGAGTGAATCCGGCACCTGCTGTCGATGATATGTCCTGGATCGAGACCTCCACATAGAATCGTATCTCTATGATCGCGTTGGATAGAAGATCGAGGCAATTCCCGAGAACATGTTCAATCACCCGTCTCGCGAAAGCCCCCAACTCAGCCAGACTGGTAATCGATCTAGTGACATCATAGACAGCGTCTGAAATGGATTTGAGAAGGGTCTCTCTCAGTTGGATTGCTTCCGTCGGGACAACGGTCTTCTTGCTGTTGGCAATCCCGCAAGTCTCCGCCTTGAACACCCAACGATCCGACCCATCGTATGTTCGTTGCCAAGTCCTGCCGTCGTTGTAGTAATCCGTAGTCCAGGGCGTGGAGTCGACACGGTCACCATTGGCATTCCTGAGTATCGCGCATTCTGCGAGCGGAAATTTCGACTCACCTCCGTTGTCGAGTACCTGCCCATTGAGCACATATACACCATGAGAGTAAGGGGCAATCCAAGATTTCCCAAGCGAATCGACTCTCTGGATTCCATGCACCGTTTCAATAGTCCATCCAGTCAAGGAACAAGGTTTGTCAGTAGGATTGAATATCTCGATCCACTCTCTATCGAAATCATCTCCGGGTGGATTCTGTTCGAACTCATTGATCATCGGCGTATTCATGAAAGGGCTACTATACTTGACAACGAGACCAACATCAATCGAACCAGATGCTCCAGGTATGGGGATGGGAATATTGGACAGGATATTTCCAATGCCCGGTATTTGATGTACTGACAGCCTGAACTGATCATAGTTCACGATCTCGGGAAGGTACATTTCGAACACATGTTTGTCCAACACACCATTGATTTCAACGAAGTGCTTGAACAGCTTCATCAGAGGATCGACCACAATATCCAGCTTCCATCTGTCTGTCGACAAGGTCGCATTTGTGAGCAGATCATAGTCCCCGAATCCAAGACCCACGAAACGTGAGGAGACCGAAATCACAGCTCCCATGGCTGAGGCGGAGAAGGATATCTTCAGCATGTCCTTTGCGCCTGTGAGACTAAGATCCAAAGCATTCGTTTCTATGCAGAATTTCAGTCCAAACATGCTGATTCTGAAAGAGATAGTGCCCAACGCCGTCGAAACAGCCTCTGCGACCCAACCTAGAAGATCAGAAAGGACACCACCGAAGTATCCTCTGACTTCCTCGACCATGGTCTGAAGAAGACAGGAAATGAATTCCACTGCCCTGGCCGAAAAGGCTAGCAAGGAGGAAGTGATTGTCTGGAAGCAAGAGAATGTCTTTGACAGACCCTCCGCAATGAACCCCACCCCTCCCGCAATCTTTGACCAAATGACTTCAAGGAACTTGACAACCTCCGCTAGGAGAGTGGTGGATGATTCATACTGAACACCTACGAGTGGCCAACAGCTGCTCACAACGATGGTGAAATCTCCGATAAAGGACACGAGTGAACTAGCCTTGAGTGTGTCCCCCTTGCCGAGTACAGAGTATCCAATAGACTTCGATTCCAGTGTGGTGTTCACACTGCCCTCGAAGTCTATCTGCCATTGGGTAGTGTATGGGGTCATGCTTAGGTTACCGACGTCGGTAAGATGCCTATTGGGATAGTACTCTGATTTGGAATCGTAGTCCCAGGGCTTTTCGATGTTGACGCTCAGACGGTCCTTTGAAGTAGTTGTGTCGAGCCCATTTGGATCAGTAGCGAGGAAGCTGGAGCAATTGAGGTCAAGCTTCTCTTGGATTTTGGTCCTTCTATCTGAGAAGAAGTTGAACTCCTCTTGTATGGAGACGGGAATGGTGACGCGGTCTGCCCGAAACTGTAGACAATCTCCAATATCGGAGACAAGACGCAGAACAAGACTCGAGAGCGTATTCTCTATGCTAGGCATTCCCCCGACAACGCCATCTACGAGACCTACGACTTCGTTCTTCAGCGGAAACGACGATTCGAGACCATTGAACACGCTCTTCAGAAGTCCGACGGTTCCCATTACTTGAGTGTCGTAAGCGTTCTCGACGTTCTCCCTTAGCCCCCAGGTTCGCGAGAGTTTGAGTTCCCAATAGACCCTGTTGACGGCCGACTCTACCGCTTTGCTACTCATACTGGGCATTGCATTGAGATTGTCTTGAACGAGGTTTCTCGCCAACGTCCTGAAGGCATAATCTATGGACTCGTTTCTACCAAGAATCTCCTGCCAATACTGGGTGATGAATCGCGAGAGTGATTCCCCCATCTGGTCAACGAGGACAATCGATTTCCTTGCTTGTTCGACTGCGGGCGCCATCCAGTTTTCATTATCGACAATCGCTCCTTTTACCTGCCTCTCTAGATCATCGATGAAATCCTCGCGATCTCTTGGATCTAGCCTGAGTTGTATGTCAGGCAAATTCGAATTCGAAGCTATGCCGATTGCCAGTGACTTCACAAAATCATCAAAAACTTGTCCTAGCTCGAATGTCTGAGATTTATACTGTACGTAGAATATCTTCCAGGCATCAGATGCATACAGATCCACAGAGGAAAAGTCTACACCTTGAACACCATTGAAGACAACTGGATGACTCTCATTCGATTCGTCGAAGAATACCATTCGATGCACAGGTACTTCCACGATTGCATCCGGTGAATTGTAGTGTATACATCGATAAGCGCTCTCAGGATAGCCACTTTGCATGAGTCTGCTGCTCATCCAGCTTACCATGGAATCCTGCATAGTGTCGACATCAAAGATATGCTCGATTATCGCCGAGAACCCAATATCGACGCACTCCTTGGCACGTTCGAGGAACTCGAGCACATTGACAATATGAAAGTAATCCAGCCATCTCAGGACAAGAACGTCCGAGATAGCATAGAGACTTTCGGCAAATATGGTCCTCATATCATATCCATCAGAGTCATACAACCGAAGAAAAAGATCAGCTGGATCAAGGACTCCTCCCATTCTGACATCGCTAATGACACCAGGAGCTCGCAGCAATCCTCCGTCGGACAATGAACGGGCGAGAGATCTCAGAGAGCCCTCATCTACGTTCCGCAAATACCGCCGCTGCTCGAGAAGCAAAGCGAGATTAATAGCATTCGTGACATCCTGATTGGTGAGAATCTGACCTGTGCCATTTTCTCCGTCCCTCGATCCCGAGCCGTAGCCCCTGAGCACCCTATCCTGAGCAAGAGCTGAGAGCTCATATCTCACGATGTTCTCGAACTCGCTCCTTCCTCCCGACAATGCGCTTGAGAAAGCTTGAAGCCTGTTTGACAAAAGGGGAACGGGAATGT
>JAJRAG010000060.1 GCA_028682925.1 Methanomassiliicoccales archaeon | reverse complement strand
CTCGACGAGGCAGATAGAATGCTCGACATGGGTTTCATAGAGGACATAGAGTATATAATGAAGCAACTGCCGAAGGAGCGGAACACCTACCTTTTCTCGGCCACGATTCCGGATGAGATCAGAAGACTGGGCAAGGACCACATGAAGAGCCCGGAAGTGATCATAATAAGCGAAGAAGAGCTGGTTCTTCCGTCGACCAAACAAGTCTATTACAACGTCGGAAGGAAGAACAAGATCTGGGCGCTATGTCGGGTACTAGATAAGGACAAGCCCAAGGCCATTGTTTTCTGCTCTACGAAGCGTATGGTCGACATTCTGGACCAGAGATTGAAATCCTACGGTTATCCAGTCGAGGCCCTTCACGGCGATCTCTCCCAGGCTCAGAGGGAAAGGGTTTTGACCGATTTCCGCAAAGGGAAGATCAAAGTTCTAATCGCAACTGACGTCGCCGCAAGAGGTCTTGACATCGAGGATGTGACTCTCGTCATCAATTACGACATACCCGAGAGCCCAGAATGGTACGTCCATAGGGTCGGTAGGACTGGAAGGGCCGGAAAGGTAGGAAAGGCGATTACTTTCGTGAGCTCGGACGAGAAGCATCTGCTCGAAGGAATCAAGGAATTCGGAAAGGGGGAGATTGAACAGGCAGAGGTCCCGACGACTGGCGAGAGGGATGTTGTGAGAAAGGTTTGGGACTTCGACGAGTATGTGGATATATATGGAATGGTCAAGTTCAATATCAACCTCGGAAAAGCGGATAAGGTTGGGATGAATGATGTCATCGAGCTGATCCGGAACAGAGGGGAAATAAGTGAGATCGCGATTGGACAGGTAGAGATGGGTGAAACCTCCAGTGAATTTGAGATTCACAAAGAAGTGGCGTACAAAGCGATGAAGAGTCTTGACCAGTCCCGATATCGTGGCAAGGTGATCAGCATCGAACCGGTTCCGCGCGCCAAGTGAACTTCATGAAGCCAAGGCGAATTTGATATTCATCTTTGAACGGCAACCAGTACATCCATGACCTGGAACGTCTTCACTTCCTTGCCGTGCAAGGTCAGTCTCTTCTCGAGTGTCACCATATCCTTAGTGACTTGAATGGGTGCCCCATCGGAAAGTTCTACCTCGATCGGTCCCGACTCAAACGATAAGGCTACGCTCGCCGGGTCCATTGGCTCGAGCTTCGCGACTATCTCCTTCGCTCTGGCTTTGAACTTCGGTCCTATCTTCGATAGCACCGGTCTGAGAGCGACGATCTTCTCCTCAAGATCGATTTCTTTGGCGATCTTGAGATTCCTTGCTCTGATAGTCCCCATAATGTCTTTCTCGTAGCCTAGGAGACGCGCCGACCCCTCACCCATCAATTCGACAAGCTCTATCTCACTATTCAACGAAATGCCGCTCTCAGCCTTCCAAGATCTTAACATTCCGATTACTTCCTTTGCCAATTCCCCTCGTTCCTCCTCATTTTCGTCGACAAATGCGGGTTCAGGCCACATGCTCACATGGATGCTCTGTTCCTTCTCGATGGATCGGAAGCAGGTCTGATAGACCTCCTCAGCTACATGCGGCAGAAGAGGAGCTAACATCTTCATTACTCCAAGACAGATTGTGTAGAGTGTGAACTTGACCGCTTCATCTGATGGATCCCTCATCCTGAATTTGACCATCTCGATGTAGTGATCCGCGAACTCGTGCCAGGCGAAGTCCTCGATGACCCTCATGGCCTTGTCAAAGGAGTAATTGTCGTAGTGCTCCGTGGCGACCTTGACGACTTTGCTGTATCTGCTCAGAATCCATTTGTCGGTCGAACGGAGCATTCCCATTTTCGGTGCGTCACCTATGACGCTTCCGACGAACTTTCCAATGTTCCAAAGCTTTGTGCAGAATCTTCCTCCGTGCACTACATCCTTCTCCCTGAAGGCGTTGTCCTCACCGAGCGAACACGTGCAAGCGTAGTATCGAAGAGCGTCTGCTCCGTTCTTCTCGAGTATCGGCATTGGGTCAATGACATTGCCAAGCGATGAGTGCATCGGAGTACCATCGGCCGACATGATGAATCCATGAATCATAATGTCATTCCATGGCCTCTGTCCCACAAGGAGGTGCTCTCTCAGGATCGTGTAGAACGCCCATGTTCGAATGATGTCGTGAGATTGGGGACGCATTGACATCGGATACAATCTCTCGAATTTCTTCATGTCCCTAAGCCAGTATGTGTTGTAGAGTGGGGAGACGCTCGAATCCATCCATGTATCGAACACGTCCTCACAACCCTTGAGCTCGCCGCCACATTTCGGGCACCTATCGACTGGCGGTGAATCCTTGGTCGGATCGACATAGCAGTCCTCTTCTCTTGCGGGGACGACCTGCTCGCATTCTACGCACTCCCATATGGGGATGGGAGTTGCGAAGTAACGCTGTCGTGATATGACCCAATCCCATTCGAGAGAATCCACCCAATCCCGTAGTCGCACCTTCATGAATTCGGGAAACCATTTTATCTCATCCGCTCTTGCCAAGACCTCTTTCTTGAAATCAAGTGTTCTGAGAAACCACTGGGGGACCTGCAGAAACTCAATTGGCTCGTGACATCGCCAACAAGTGCTCACGTTCTGTTCGACTTCCTTCTGCCCGAGTAGAATGCCAGCTTCCCTCAAATCATCGATAGCTCTCTTCCTCGCTTCTTTGACCGACAGCCCTACATATTTGCCGGAAATCTCCGTCATCTTCCCTTGTTCGTCGATCCCTCTTTCGAGTGGGAGGTTGTACTTCATCACCCACTGAAGATCGTCCTTGTCTCCTATCGTGCAAATCATGACGTTTCCAGAGCCAAATCCCGGATCGACTTTCGGGTCGGAGACGACGTTCACTTCCCGTCCATAGATGGGGGTCAAGAGCGTCCTCCCGACAAGGTCTCCTTTCTTACTGTCATCGGGATGAACTGCAACGAGCTGGCAGGTACAGAGGAGTTCGGGTCTGGTGGTAGCTATCACGACGAAGTCGTCCGAGCCTTTGATCTGGAACTTGATGAAATTGAGTTTCGTACCGCCTTGACGGTACTCGATTTCCGCATCGGCCAGCGCGGTCATACATCTTGGACACCAGTTGACTGGATATGTACCTTTGTAGACCAGGCCTTTGTCTAGCATCCTTAGAAACGATATCTGAGTGATTCTTCGGTAATATGGGGCATCAGTCTGGTAGTAGATGCTCGGGTCCATCGATTCGCCGAGCATCTCAAACTGAGCGGTCATCTCTTCTATGAAGCTGGTAGCGTATTCGCTACATAGCTTGATGAAATCCTGCCGAGGCATGGATAGTTTCGTAATTCCGTATTTCTTCTCAACTCTGACTTCAGTCGGAGTCCCGTTCACATCGAAGCACAACGGAAAGAAGACATTGTATCCTCTCATTCTATGATATCTGGCGGCGAAGTCTATCAGAGAGTATCCGGTTGCGTGCCCCAGATGCAGGGAACCAGAAGTGTATCTCGGCGGGTTGTCAACACTGTAGACAGGCATCGAGGACGATTGGTCGAACTTGTAGAGTTCCCATTCTTTCCATTTCTTCTGCCACTTTCTTTCGATTGGAACGGCCTCGTACTGAGTCATGCGCAGGGGGAATACGATTGGCCTGCTTTAAAAAGTTGCTGAGAAGCCAATAGATCAGCTCTTGGACCTTCTCCGATGCTCAAGTCTGGATTCCTTCATCTCCTTGACCATTTTCTGGATACGTTCCATCGTTTCGACGGTCGCTTTGATAAGATTCCATTCAATTGCCTTTGCGACGAAGATCTTGTCCTCGGTTATGAGACGGCCGTGCAGGCTATACTTGGCCACATTGCCCGCATGATTGTGCTTCGTCACATGCAACGTGAAAAGCATGGGTTTGGACAACCTAGCGATCTTCTTGAGCTCGGTCTCTATCTCTTTGTCCATAACCTCCAGGGAGTGACGGTCCTCCTCCTCGAGACCAGTTATTTGGACGTAGACAACGTCTCTCGATTTGAATGAGGCCACGAGCTCGACTAGATCGTAGGTACTGAGTATTCCTTTCAACGTGTCGTTCTCGACCACTGGCAGAGTGGATATCTTCCTATCGACCATCGTTCTCGCCGCTTCCCCGATGAGCGTCTCTGGTCCCACTGTGACCGGGTTGTCGATAGAAAGCGATCCGATGTCTATATCCACTGGGTTGCTTCGGCCCGTTATCTCCCCCACGGTCTCACCTTTTCGGCTGGCCCATCCATAGTTCACAATATCCTTGACTCCCACGATCCCGACCAGTCTATCTTCACTGTCAACCACTGGAAGCGTCCGAACATCCAATTTTCCCATGAGCTCGATCGCTCGCTTGAGGCTATCTTTGGAGGTAACGGTCTGGACCTCTTTGGTCATCACTTCTTTTACTGGTATGCTCCTCAAGTTCCTAATGTCGGGGATTATCCCAACGATGTCTTCTCTGGAGATTATTCCAAGAATCTTCCTTCCGCGCACGACTGGAATCTCTCGATAGCCAGTGGATACGATGCTCTCGGCTACTTCTGTGATCTTGCTTTCCTCAGTCACTTCGGGAGGGCTCTCTATTACGGACTTCGCTTTGGTGCCTGTAGGGAGATTCTTCCTCTTCAGTAATGAGCCATAACTGACGACACCTGCGAGCTTGTTGCGATCCTCCACGACCGGGATCTCATGCAGGTCCAATGCGCGCATCCTGGCGACAACATCCGAAATCGTCATTTCGGGATCCACCGCTTCGTACTGGGTCGTCATCAAGTCCTCGATTCTGTAGGATTCGATCAGGGATCTGAGTTGCTCTCTCACTTTTACTGTCTCCAAACCTTCGCCCTTCACTTCCTTTCACCTCCTTCTCACATATTGAAGCCATGATTATTTAACAATGTCAAACGAATCTCCCCGTCGACATCATTCCAATGGGTCAGTCCTCTTCTTGACAAGTCACGTCGTTTCTGTGATAGCAGCTTCACTATTACCTCAAGTCGCTGAATGGGGTTCCACTGAGCAGCGAACTCACGATCGACGTGACATCCTCTGCTGGTATGCGCACCTGCTCGGTCGTGTCCCTATCTCGTATCGTTACCGTTCCTTCCTTGAGGCTATCATAGTCCACGGTCACACACCAAGGTGTTCCGGCCTCGTCCATCCGCGCATATCTCCTTCCAATTGACCCGGAGTCGTCGAAATATGTCGTTATCCCGCGCATCCTCAACCTCTTATCTATCTCGGCGGCCTTTGTGTCGAGGCCGTCCTTGGCCATAAGCGGAAACACTCCAACCTTTATCGGCGCGATAGCTGGTTTCAGGCGCAAGACCACATAGCCTTCAGGAGACTGGCGGTACGCGTGCTCAAGACAGGAATAGAAAATGCGGTCCAGACCATGAGAAGGTTCGATGACGTGAGGAATAATCCTCTTGCCGCTGACCTTCTCCTTGACGTTCATAACCTCGAAGTACTTGTCATCAAGCGTCATTCGGTCTCCGTCTACTTCGATCGTAATGCTCCCATCTACCACGTTCGAGAAATCGGCGGCCTCGAGAGCCTTTCCGATCTTGGCCGACCTCCCTTTGAATGCCGGACCGAGGGCATCGTATCTGGCTCTTATGACATTTCGGTCAACTTCGACGGGTTCATCAAATCGCTTGAATGCCGTCATGTCAGCGTTTGAGAACTCGATGTGTCTTGAAAGGTCCCAACATCCTCTGTCCGCGATTCCAACAACCTCAGTCCAACCAT
>JAJRAG010000059.1 GCA_028682925.1 Methanomassiliicoccales archaeon | reverse complement strand
GGTTGGCGATGAAGTATCACCCGTTCTATGGTGGGAAGATCGAGGTCATTCCGAAGTGTCCGGTGAGGGATTTTCAGGATTTCGCGATCTGGTATACCCCGGGAGTCGCCGAGCCTTGCCGCGACATTCAGAAGAACCCCGAAAAAGTATACAGCCATACCAATAAGGGGAACACGGTCGCTATCGTGACCGACGGCACAAGAGTGTTGGGTCTGGGCGACATCGGTCCTGAGGCAGGACTCCCTGTCATGGAAGGGAAGGCGCTTCTCTTCAAGTATCTCGGTGGGGTAGATGCCGTCCCGATATGTCTGAACACAAAGAACCCGGATGAGATCATCCAGGCGGTCAAGTGGCTCACCCCCGCCTTTGGCGGGATCAATCTTGAGGATATATCACATCCCAAGTGTTTCCCGATTCTCGACAGGCTCCGAAATGAGGTCGAAATACCAGTCTGGCACGACGACCAGCAAGGAACGGCTACGATAGTCACCGCCGGCGCCATCAATGCTCTCAAGATTGTGGGCAAGAAGATGGATCAGGCTTCGCTCGCCATGATAGGCGCCGGTGCCGCGAACATAGCTATTGCGAGGGTCCTTGTCGCCACTGGCATCGACATCAGGAACATCGTGATGGTCGACAGCAAGGGGATTCTGCACTCCGGCAGGACCGATCTGAAGGAGAAATACCCGGAGAAATGGGCGATGGCGCTCAAGTCGAATCGCGAAGGCAAGACCGGAGGCATAAAAGAGGCGATGAAAGGCGCTGACATAGTCATCGGTGCTTCCATGCCTGGCCCCAATGTCATAACGAAGGACATGGTGAAGGGCATGGCCGACGATTCGATCGTATTCGCGACGGCAAACCCCATTCCGGAGATTTGGCCTTGGGACGCGAAGGATGCCGGTGCGAAGATTGTCGCCACTGGGAGATCCGACTTCCCGAACCAGATAAACAACTCGCTCGGTTTCCCGGGGATATTCAGGGGAGCTCTGGACGTCCGGGCCAGGACGATTACGGACGAGATGTGCATCGCAGCCGCGTACGAACTGGCAAAGACCGCCGAGGATAAGGGCCTGAAGGAAGATTGCATCGTCCCAACGATGGACGAGTGGGAGGTGTTCCCGAGGGAGGCGCTTGCCGTGGGCTTGAAGGCGATGGAGCAGGGCGTGGCAAGGATCAGAATGAGCAGGGATGAGTTATACAGCACAGCGGAATCGATGATAAGACGGGCAAGAGGGATGACCAAATTGCTCATGAAGAACGGATGCATCAAGCCAATGCCTGAATAGAAGCCGACGATCACATATTGGAGCACTGGAGCATCGAGTCGCGGTTGTGTGGTCTTTGCACTGCCGATTCAATCTAGATTGGTTTGCGGATTGACGATGACCTAAAGGGAGGGGCACTCAAACCCGAACAAAAGACTGGACGCACCGGCTCAGATCAGACTGACGGATATCGGCTCCACTGTCTGTACTCCTTCGACGGTCTGTAGGGCGGCTTCAAGAGAGTCGGTGATGCCCGCGACATCATTCATCAAGAAGGTGACCTCCAGGACCATCAGACCGTATGCGAATGGCTTCGACTGGGATTTCACTATTCTGACTCCATCCGGAATGACCTCAGAAACACGTCTTGCGAGGTCATCCATCAAGACCTCGATTCCCTCGGGCATCAAGTTGTAGACGGCAGCCACTTTCCCCACGAACATCACCTAAGGCCCGCTGAATCCGCATCTTGGACAGGTGTATTGTACGCTCTGATCACGACAGTTCGAGCATCTACCTATCTGAACTTCCCCGCATGACGGGCATAAGAAGGTCGTGATGCCCTTGCTTGTGAGTCTAACACCGCATGAACTGCAAATCTTCTCATTTTCCATGCTATTCGCCGGGAAGCAGGATACCGGTTCGCATATTTATACGTGACCTGCAACGAGAATGCAGAGTGAGGCCCGCATCGGTGAAATGGACGGGCGCCTTTGACCGACGATTGGTGGCGCGCCTCGTTCACCGTCCTGCCTCGACGTGATGAGTTCTTGTCGGTCGTCCAGATGGTCATGGGGACGGATAGTTCAGTAAAGTTTAAATAATCGTAGTCATTACTCGCACTTCTACAAACGCCAAGGCTTGCTAGCCAAAGGGCCCGTAGCTCAGCTAGGTAGGATTCTTGACGACAAGTTTCCCTAGAAAGAGCATCTGGCTTTTAACCAGATGGCCCGGGGTTCGAAAAGGCCTCGGTCACCCGCCGTGGTCTCCGAAAATCCCCGCGGGCCCGCTTGGGTAGGTGAAGAACACATGCGTGTCGAGGTCTCCGGCAGCGGTTCGCGATGGGTTTTTATAAAACCATTACCTAGTAGACCAGAAGGTCCGAGGCGTAGGGGCGGGGTGAAACGATGGTAGATACTGTAGAGTATAATGTTCTAGAGCACGAGCTCGTTCCAGAACACTATTTGGCTACGGAAGAAGAGGCTGACAAGGTTTTGAAGTCGATGAAGATAACAAAGGATCAGCTTCCGAAGATCCGGCGCAGCGATTCATGCGTAAGAGTTCTTGAAAACATTTATGGTCCGATTGAAGAGGGGAGAATTGTGAAGGTCGTCAGGCGGAGCCCGACGGCGGAGACCTTCACAGCATACCGTCTGGTAATAAGAGGGTGATACTTTGCGAGATCTTGTCGAGGTCTATTTCAAAGAGCGCAGCATAGTCAACCATCACATCTCAAGTTTCAACGACTTCCTTTCCACGCTTGACAACCCGAGCAGCAGGATGCAGAAGATCGTGGACAATCTGAGGGTCTCGGCCGAAGACATCGATCGGGGAATCATAAGGCTCGACCCGGACAAGACCGAAGGAAGGATCGTGGAGATAAGGGTCGGCCGCAGAAGGGACGAGAAGACGGGCAACATTGAACCCCAGGCTCGACCGACGATCCAAGTTACTTTGCCGGTCGTCAGAGAGGCGAACGGCGCTTCCCATTCCCTTACACCAATGGAGGCCAGGCTCAGGAATCTGAACTACCTTGCTCCGGTTTGGTTGGATTTCATTATCGTCGAGGACGGGATCGAGAAGGAACCGGAGAAGGTCCACATCGGCGACCTGCCCATCATGGTCAAATCGAAAAGATGCACTCTCTTCAAGGAGAATTTGGAGGAAGAGAGGGAATTGACAGAGGCTGAGTATTCTGACAAGCTCGTACAGGCTGCCGAGGACCCAAAGGATCCAGGCGGCTATTTCATCATCGGCGGGACCGAACGCGTACTAATATCCCTCGAGGACCTCGCGCCGAACAGGGTGATGGTCGAGTTCAACGAGCGCTACGGAACGAAGATCGAGGTCGCGAAGGTGTTCTCGCAGAAGGAAGGTTATCGTGCGCTCACGCTTGTCGAGAAGAAGAAGGACGGCATGCTCATGGTCACCGTGCCGGCTGCCTCCGGGCAGATCCCTCTCATTGCGTTGATGAAAGCTCTCGGTATGGAGAGCGATGCGGAAATCTACGACGCGATAGTCAGCGTCCCGGAGATGGCGAACATCGTATATGCCAACATCGAAGAGTGCCAGGACAAGAAGATTTTTCCGCCTAACGGCATCTTCACGACGGACGATGCGGTCCTGTATCTCGAGAGGAAGTTCGCCACGGGGCAGGCCAAAGAGTACAGGGTCAAGAAGGTCGAGTCGATCATCGACAGGTCGCTGCTTCCGCACCTCGGAGATGCGCCAGAGGACAGACTCAAGAAAGCGATCTTTTTGGGAAGGATCGCGAGGTCTGTTCTTGAGTTGTCGTTGGGGCTCCGGAAGGAGGACGACAAGGACCACTATGCTAACAAGAGGCTCAAGCTTTCAGGGGATTTGATGGAGGACCTATTCAGAGTGGCATTCACGAACCTCATGAAGGACCTGAAGTATCAGCTCGAGAGATCCTACGCCAGGAAGAAGGACCTGAGGATTTCGAGCGCCATCAGACCCGATCTGCTCACGCACAGGCTGCTTCACGCCCTTGCCACAGGTAACTGGGTCGGAGGGAGGGCCGGCGTAAGCCAGCTCTTGGACAGAACGTCGAACATGAGCACGATCAGTCATCTGCGGAGGATAACATCATCGCTGACAAGAAGTCAGCCTCACTTCGAGGCAAGAGACCTGCACCCTACGCAGTGGGGAAGGCTGTGCCCGAACGAGACCCCGGAAGGTCAGAACTGCGGTCTTGTGAAGAACGCGGCCCTCATCATCGATGTCTCCGAGGGATTCCGCGAGGAGAACGTGCATTTCATGCTCAAGGACCTCGGCGTCAAGGAAGTCAAGGGCCAGCAGAAGACGGGGACTAGGGTCTTCGTCAACGGGGATCTTGTAGGAGTCCACGAAAAAGCGAGGGAGCTCGTCGCCGAGATAAGGCATCGACGCAGATGTGGTCTCCTTTCCCACGAGATAAACATCAGATACGACGAAGAAATGGACGAGGTCATGATCAACTGCGACGAAGGCAGGCTGAGACGCCCCCTCGTCGTCCTGAAGAACGGCAAGACCGTCCTCTTGAGGAAGCACCTTGACGATATTAGGGAGGGCAAGGTGAGATGGTCCGATCTTCTCAGAGAGGGGATCATCGAATGGGTCGATGCAGAGGAGGAAGAGGACTCCTTTATCGCCGTCGAACCTTACGACGTACCGGAAAGGTGCGACAGCTGCGGTAGGGCGATCTCCCAGACCGACGTCGACTGGATGAACCCAGGTACCGAAGACAGCTTTGCATTGCTTCGATGCCTCCACTGCAACGGAGAGATGAAGACGCCGCTGCTGATGACGAGGGAGCACACCCACATGGAGGTGGACCCGATCGTCATTCTCGGGGTATGCGCTGGATTGGTCTCCTACTCGGAGCATAACTCATCTCCGCGAGTGACGATGGGTTCGGGCATGGCGAAGCAGTCACTTGGATTGAGTTCCACCAACTACAGGAAGAGGCCGGACACTAGGGGTCACCTGCTTCACTATCCGGAAAAGCCGATGGTCCAGACCAAACCAATGGACTTCGTGGCGTTCAACGAGCGCCCGGCCGGACAGAACTTCGTGGTCGCGATTCTCTCATATCATGGATATAACATGGAAGATGCTCTGATCCTCAACAAGGCGAGCGTGGAACGTGGTCTAGGCCGTTCGTCGTTCATGAGGACATACAGGGCCGAGGAGCGCAGGTACCCAGGAGGTCAGGAGGACCACTTTGAGATCCCAAGTCCCGACGTGAGGGGAGCGAGGGCCGACCTCGCGTACGGCAGCCTCGGTGAGGACGGGCTGATAAGTCCTGAGACCGCTGTCAACGGAGGGGACGTCATCATCGGGAAGACCTCGCCTCC
>JAJRAG010000058.1 GCA_028682925.1 Methanomassiliicoccales archaeon | reverse complement strand
TCCGTTGCGGTTCGAATAAGGAAGCTTCGTGAATCGGGAGTCCTGGAGAACCAGATCGGTATCAATCCTTTGAAGATAGGAATGTACCTTGCAAAGGTGGACGTCTCCTCAACCAATCCCTCGGAGATCCTAAGGATGTTCAAGGATTGCCCGTATTTCGCAAACGGTTTCACTATCTCCGGTAAGAACAATCTATGTCTGTTGTTTTTCAGCGAGAGCGTTGCGACTCTTGAAGCGATCGTGAACGGTCACATCAGATCAAACCCCTTGGTGATGGATGTCGACTTCAATATCGTAATAACCGCTGAGAAGCCATACATCGTCCCAACGGTGCTCAGCCCCAAACACTCCGATCTGCCTCCATGTGGAATGCTCTCGAACTGTAGAGATTGTCATGCCTTTAAGGAAAAGAAATGCATGGGTTGTCCGGCAACTGGTCAGTATCAAGGCTGGTTCTATTAGCTCCGTTCACGGGCTGACCACTGGTTTGACCTTGTCCTCGGCGTCGTAGTACTTTCTTAGTAACCAGAATGCGACGCTCCCAAGGCTTATCAGCACCGGGACCCCGATCAATGGTCCGACAATCGCCGTGAACGAGATTCCCGACCCTATCCCAAAGACTCCGATCGCGACGGCGATCGCGAGCTCGAAGTTATTGCTCGCGGCCGTGAAGCTCGGCCCGGCCGCATGAGGACAATCTAACTTGAGGCGTATACCAGCGCTGCTCAACTGTTTCTAAAAAAATGGAACCGCCACGAGAATACAAAACATACAATCCGACATACTCACGATTGCATCGAGTAACGCCGCATGGCAAGGGATTTATCAGAAGAATCAGTTACCACGCCGAGAGCCGAGTGTTTCCTATGAAGACAAGGATAGCGATAATTGGTGGGTTCCTCGGAGCTGGCAAGACAACGCTAGCGACAAGAATTGGATCAGAGCTCAAGAAACAAGACAAGGCTGTCGCGATAATCACAAACGACCAGGGCGAGGTGCTCGTTGATACTCAATTCTCGAAGTCGCTAGGTTTCGATGTCTCTGAAGTTCTTCGAGGTTGCTTTTGTTGCAAATTCCCAGATTTTCTAAGAAGCGCAAGAACACTTGTTTCATCCTCCAGACCAGATATAATTCTCGCAGAGCCAGTTGGAAGTTGCACAGATCTTCTGGCGACAGTGGTGGCACCGTTGAAAGCGATCTATCCAAATGAGTTTGAAGTCGCTCCCCTGATTATCGTCGTGGACTCCACGAGACTGCTTTCGGATGCCGTCGCTTCGGAAACGCCAGGAGACTATCTTCGAAAGCACCAGATCGAAGAGGGCGAGATAGTCGTGATTTCCAAGACGGACATGATACCACACGAACGTCTTGAAGAGATGAGAGAGATCATTCACAGGATAAATCCAACGGCCACGATTGTGCCCTATTCATCGATCAGTGGGACGGGGCTTGCTGAGATCGTGCAGAGCGTGTCATCAGACAGAACAAGTAGTAATCGGCCGATCGAGATTGACTATGATGTATACGCCGCTGCAGAAGCGGAGTTGGGTTGGTACAATGGTAGATACGAGGTCGTTCTTCCAAACAAGAGAGACACGTATGACATCGCGATGAGGATTTTGAGGGAATTGTCCAGCAAGTATGAAACCGATGATGTCGCTCATGTCAAACTCATGCTCGTCTCCGAATCCAATGCTCTCAAGGTAAGCCTGGTCTGCCAAAATGTGAACATCGACGGGGTGAAGGGATCCAGGTATGGAAGTGGGAAATGCTACTTGACCATCAATGCTAGGGTCATCTCATCCCCAGACAGACTCAGAATTGCGGTCCGGGAGGCTGTCGCTTCCTCATTGACCCATTTCGATCTGCGGGAAGAGAGCATCGAGGATGATTCCTTCTCTCCTTCCCGTCCTCGACCGACATACAAGATGGGTTAGATGAGGGAGACGATGAATGATACAACCTTCGAAAGCAGGAGACCCCAGATTTCTTGAGCACAAGGAAGAAAGCCGAATCGCATCAGTCCCATCAACATGATCAGCCCCCACCGCTACGCTCTAGGCTCAGAAATATCCTCATTCTCCCGCCAATAGTGCGACATTTCTGAGAAAACTTATATATTCACATTGCCTAACATTTGACGCTTTCTATACTGGAGGACCTCCATGGTCATCGTTGACGAGATGAACCGCAAGATTCTAAGACTGTTGGCGACGAACGGGAAAATGACCTACAATGAAATAGCCTCCACACTGAGAAGGTCTCCATCTACGATCCGAGATAGGATCCGAAGGCTGGAAGATGAAAAGATCATACTTGGCTACGTAGCGGTGGTAAACACAGAACAGACCGGAATGAAATCGGACGCAATCCTTCTTGCTAATCCCGCCGAAGGGATTGGCCGCGAGCAGCTGAAGAAGCTCAAGGAAGTACCTGGTGTGATGGAGGTTCTTTCGGTCAGCGGAAATAGATTGCTTTTGATTCGCGTACATGCCCAGGACAATAGAGCACTGGAAGACATGATCGCGAACAAGTTGATTCCCATCGGATTGAAAGACGTTGAAGTCCAGATAGTGCTGGAATCTGTGATGAGATTTCCCGGTATCTGAGTTCTGCTCTCAGGGTTCAAATCAGAGTCGGATCGTAATGGCCGAGAAAAGGCCTGTATGTATTTGGACAGATTTTGCTGAACGTGCTCCAATCTCTCGACACATCGATTTTGAATGCTTTCGAAGGCACCGATTTATTTGACTCAATTCCGGATTCAAGGAGATGACCTCACACGGTCTGCCCCAGTCCACTCAATTCCTTATAGTTAAGGGTTTGTGCTCATTTGAATCCAATCGGAATAGTATTCTGCGATATTCGCACCAATTATGTATTTGACACACGTAATGCTACCGATAAATAGAAATTACGGACAATTGCTTCGATTATCGTGGGATATCTATATGTTTGAAACCGGCGGGACGTGCAGACGACAGAAGACAATCGTCCGCTGGCAACATCTATATTCATGAGCCTGGGTCGGA
>JAJRAG010000057.1 GCA_028682925.1 Methanomassiliicoccales archaeon | reverse complement strand
GATGGTCGGATTGCCGTACCTCGTGTAGATGTAGGACCCGTCCGGCACCTGCCCTTCCCATGTCTTCGGATCCGTCGTCGGGAAGTAGAAGGTGGATGTCTGGAATATCGGAACGTTGACCGATCCGAATTGCTCGTCCTTCCACTCCCCGGAGTGCACTGCGGCCGTTGACATACCTTTGTATTTTCTCATTCTCGATCACCACCCGACAATCGCCAAATGACGATATGCGGACTTGCATCCTTGAAGTCGATTGGAGCGCTTATCTAATTTGTCATATGCAAAGCCTGTGGTCGGACAATCAGATAGCGCGACCACGGCTAACGATTATCGACAACACATCACCATCCGAGAGCACGTGTTCCAGTCCTACCATTTGCCCAGGGAACTTTGCACTCCTGCCCCAGATCAATGCATAGCGGAAGCTCCGACGAAAGGTGCGGTGAATCTGATTGCAGACGTCCTCGACGGTGCTACCATTACGGATCACCAAAGGCTCCTTCAGATCCGCTTCAGCACCCTGGGGTTTCATGTACACCCTTATTAAATCCAGCTTGTCGAATATCGCCTTTCTCAGATCCTCAAGGCCTACGTCCTTCTCCGCAGAGATAAACACGGACGAAAAGCCGCGAAGGCTTCTCTTGATCGCACTGAGCCTTTCCTTCTCTGCCAAATCGATCTTGTTCACCACAGCAATTGCTTTCATGTAGACTCGGTTTCCAGCTAGAGCATCGATCAGCTGATCTTCGGTCACATCCTGCCTGATCACGACATCAGCGTTTATGTGACCATATTCGGAAACTACGGCCTCGGCCATTTCCTCATCAATTTCCGTGAGCTCGACCGTCGCCTTTATGTTGATTCCTCCTTTCTCGGTCTTGGTAATGACTACATCTGGCGGTCCTTGGTTCAGACGGATGCCTGCGACCTCGAGCTCTCTCGTGAGCACATCTATGTTGGTCTCAAAAACGTCCAGCATCAAGAGAATCATGTCTGCCGAACGCACGACTGAGAGCACCTCCCTCCCCCTACCCTTGCCCTTCGAAGCGTCCTTTATCAAGCCCGGCAGGTCAAGAACCTGGATCTTTGCGCTTTCCTCGTACATTATTCCCGGGACCACATCGACGGTCGTGAAGCGATACTCGGCTACCTGGCTGTTGGCCCCTGTAAGCTTGTTCAGAAGGGTTGACTTGCCGACGCTAGGGAAGCCGACAAGTGCAACGGTCGCGTTGCCAGATTTCTTGATGCTGTAACCCTTGCCAGGAGCCCCCTTCAATCTTCGCTTCTCCAATTCGCCCTTTAGTCTGGCCAACTTGGCCTTCAGTCTTCCAATGTGCATCTGGGTTGCCTTGTTATAGTCAGTGGACGAGATCTCTTCCTCGATGGCCTTGATCTGCTCTTCGATGGTCAGCGACATTTGTTCCATCCCTATCGTATAATCTGAGTCCCGGCTCTACCGTCAAGAGCATTCTCAAGGAGGCCTGGAGAGGTTATTATGACTCTCTCTCCCCCGTGGCGCAGGAATCTCACGGCCGCTTTGATCTTCGGACCCATCGTCCCCGGTGGGAAATGGCCTTCGCTCTCAAAGCGTTCCAGATCTTCAGTGGTCGGATTGTGCAGAGGTATCGCATTCTCAGTCCCGTAGTTCAGGTAGACGTAGTCCACATCGGTAAGCAAGATAAGCAGCTTTTCTTGGATATCACACGCGAGAACGCAAGCCGCCAGGTCCTTATCGACTACGGCCTCGACTCCCTTGTATACACCATTCTCGACCAAGACAGGAATTCCTCCCCCACCAGCGGCTATTACGATCTCAGGTTGGAATTCCCCACCGAAGACCAGCCGTCTTATCGCGCTCTTCTCGACGATCGCCACTGGTTCTGGAGAAGGGACGACTCTCCTATAGCCACCCCTTCTCAAATCCTCCACAAGTGTCCACCCTTTCGTCTCTCTGAGCTCGATCGCCTCCTCCTCGGAGTAGTAGGGTCCGATGGGCTTTGTCGGACAATCGAAGGCAGGATCGTTCGAGTCGACAATCACCCTTGTCAAGACGCATGTGACGACCTTGGCCAAACCTTCGCTTCTGACAGCTTCGGTCATTGCCTGCTGGATCATGTAGCCCATCTGTCCCTGCGATTCCGCCACGCAGACCTCAAGGGGCATTGCGGGCACATCGTACCGGCAAAGCTCGTTTTGAAGAAGCACGTTACCCACTTGCGGTCCGTTGCCATGTGTCAGGACCATGTCATATCCATTCTTTATCATTCTTGCCAGGTAGGCGCAGGTCCTTCGCAGATTCGCCATTTGGTTCTCGAGAGTTGCCTCCTCACCCGCCATGAGAATGGCATTTCCGCCAATTGCGACGACCGCGGTTTTCATCCGATCACGATACCTGGAAACCTTTGCATCCATGTCACTAGTATTTAATCCTTGTCGACGAAACGTGTCATAGCCATATGCACTGGGCTATGACTCGCCGAACAGCTCATGAAAAGATTTAAACACGCCAGAGATATCGGGTTTCGATGGCGCCCGCTGGGAATCTCAAGAAGATGTTCGAAGACTTCAGGAAAAAGAAATATGCGATTCCCATTGGACTCGTGATCACAGTCCTCATTGCCACGCTGCTAGTCGTTTTTCTCTGGTACGAGTGCTTTTCACTGATCCTGATTGCGATTCTGGCCTACGCCATACCGTACTACTTCGGAATGAAGAACAGAAAGAAATTGGCAGTGTTCGGTGTTGGGCTGTTTTTGTTCCTGGGACTGGTATTCACTCTATCCAGCTTCTATGCGTTCAAGAATCTTGAGGGGTCGACAATAAGCTCTGACAATAACATCCTCATAAATGGTACAGTAAGTCCGTATCAAGCCAGTCCATCTACGGTTTACACCTTCTCAGTAGTGTTTGTTGGAGATAATGGCAGCGGTAGCGTTTGGGTCAATATCACAAATGCTTGGCCAGGTAATGTCGATGACATTAATGTGACAATGAACCACCTTCGTCCGACCCCAAGCGGATACATCTTTGTGTTCAACAAAACCCTCCCTGAGGGCATATATCAATATCACTTTGTTGCGAAGAGTGGCTCCAATTATGTGAGGACTTCGACCTGGGCGATTGGCCCACTATCGGTCTCTGATGAGGTCCTTTTCCAACAGCTGTTATACACTAGGATGATGGCCGTTTGGTTGGAGGTCGCCACTCTGTTCTATATGATCCTCGCGCTGACCTGGTGGATGGACAGCTCGAGGAAACGCTCAGAGGAGCTCAGAAAGAAGCTGGGAGAGGACAAGAAGACCAAACCGGTCACAAAGCCGCAGAAGGGCAGGGAGACCAAGACCGAAGAAAAGAAAAAAACGGTGGAGAAACTGGTATGCTCGGAGTGTGGCGCGGAGGTTCCGACCGACGCGAAGAAATGCCCGCAATGCGGGGAACCTTTCGAGGAAGAAAACGAACTGATCTGCACTGAGTGCGGCGCGAAGGTCAAAGAGTCCGACAAGAAGTGCTGGAACTGCGGCAAGGAGTTCGAGAACTGATAGTTCTGGTCGCCTCTCGGCAATCTTTATCTACGCCACAGTAAATATCGCCTTCGGGATGCACCCAGTCGAACCGAGCGTTTGCTGAGATGTTGTTATGACTTCCATAGCTGAGCAGTTGGCAAAAAAGCAGAAGGAGATATCGGTCTCAGAGTTCTTCGAGAGAAATCGTCAGATATTGGGATTCGACAGCGCCACGAAATCGCTCATCATGGGAGTCAAAGAGGCCGTGGACAACTCGCTAGATGCTTGCGAGGAGGCGTCCATCTCTCCAGATATCATCGTGAAAATCGATCGCGTCGACCAGAACGAATACATGGTGACAGTCGAAGACAACGGCCCCGGCATCATTCCGCGGGTCGTCCCGAATGTATTTGGCAGACTCCTGTATGGTTCAAGATTCCACTCGCTGAGGCAATCGAGGGGACAACAGGGCATAGGGATTTCGGCTACTGTAATGTATGGACAGATGACGACCGGGAAGCCTGCCACTGTCGTTTCGAAGACAGAGAAGAACGGCGCTGCGGTCAAGATGGACATCATGGTCAACACGAAGAAGAACACACCCGATGTGCTCAAAGAGGACTTTGTGATTTGGGATGAGAAGGAGCATGGCACGAAAATCGAGTTCTACATGAATGGCCGCTATGTCGTCGGCAAACAGTCTGTGCTTGAATACCTGAAGGAGACGGCCATCGTCAATCCCCACGCGACGATCATTTTCACCGATCCGGATGGCAAGAAGTATATATTCGAAAGGGCGACAGACAAGATGCCTCCTCCAACCAAAGAAATAAAACCTCATCCAGAGGGCATCGAACTCGGCGTTCTGATGAACATGACGAAGGTCACGACGGCGAACAAGCTGTCCAAGTTCCTGAGGAACGACTTCAACAGGATAAGTGAAAGGGTCGCGAAGGAGATCTGCGAAAAATCCTGGCTTTCAGAGGATGAAAAGCCACAGGAACTCACTCTGGAACAGTTTAAGCAACTCCTGGCAGCAATGTCCTCGGTCAAGATCATGGCCCCTCAGACCGATTGTCTATCCCCAATAGGTGAGGTTCTGATTCGAAAGGGGTTGAAGAACGTACTGGATGAATCAAGGCCGGAGTTTTACGCACCTCCCGTGACCAGGGAACCTACTGTCTACCAGGGAAACCCGTTCCTCATCGAGGTTGGTATCGTGTACGGCGGGAATCTTCCTAAGGATCAGCCGATCACGATCCTGCGTTTCGCGAATCGCGTCCCTCTGCTATACCAGCAGGGTGCCTGCGTGATAACAAAGGCTATCGAGCGCATGGACTGGCGGAGATACGGGTTGGAGCAGCGCGGGGGAGAGGGCATACCATACGGTCCGGCGATCGTTCTCGTCCATGTCGCATCGACCAAGATACCGTTTACATCCGAGGCAAAGGAAGCCATTGCCAACATTCCAGAGATGCAGGAGGAGGTGGAATTGGGGCTGAAAGCCTGCGGTAGGAGATTGAAGACCCACCTCAATAAGAAGGAAACGAAGGGAAAGACAAAGGCGAAGTTCGAGATCGTGCAAGAGATTCTGCCTCTTATTGCTGAGAAATCCGCGAAGATCGTCGGAAAAGACGTCCCCTCACTCAACG
>JAJRAG010000056.1 GCA_028682925.1 Methanomassiliicoccales archaeon | reverse complement strand
TCGAGCTTTCAGTTCTTTCTCCGCGCGTTTCTGGAGATTCTCCCTATCCTTCCTGAGCACGTTCTCGTGGTCCTCGCGCAATGCCAAAAGCCTCTCCAGCTCTTCCGAAGAGAGAGATACGTTCTCCGTGACATTCCTCCTAGTGTCGAGTCCCTTGATGTTCTTTTCAAGTCTCTTTGAGAGTTCCTCGAGCTCCTTCTCTTTCAGAACTAGTGCTTCCTCCCTTTCCCTCAATCCCGCCTCAGTGGCCTCGACCGTCTTCCTTGGTCCCTCCAGCGATCTTGTTTTCTTACTGACATCTCCGAGAGAAGGGAGAATCTGGGCGTTCTCGTCAACGAGTTCGTTGTCGCGCTCTGCAAGGTCGATTTCGCCCTCGTCAAGGAATTCCTTCTGGTCCGATACTGAGTGGCAGGAAGACTGATCGACGCGATCAGGAATCCTTTCCTTATCGACTAGCTCTCCAACATTCATCGAGGGAGCGAGGGGAGTAGATCTACTCTCGACACCATTGGTGTCTGGTAGGACCTCGCCGCAACGTCCGCATTGGATGTCGTTGGGTCTTATGCCAGCGCCACATCTCGGACATTCGAATCTCTTTGCCATTCAGATCCCAGGCGTCATTCGCTGATGACCTTCGTGACTTGGAATTTGCCCCCGCTGAAGAGCAGGGAGTAGTACGAAGGATCGTGGTTCGTCTCTCTCATCTTGACGCATCTGATTCGTCTTTGTGTCTCGACTTCTCTGACCACCTGCATCTTGAGGGATATGATTCCATCTGAAAGGTATGCCTCGTCGAATGATCCTTCAAGTATCTTCTCAGGGGAGGCCTCAGAGATGAGGAACACGGTCGCGTTGAATTCTCTCAACCATTCGAAGAGATAGAACAGCTCGGTTCGACGACTCTCAACGTCCGCCATCGTCTCCAGGACGTCGAGCGAGTCGATTGCCAACAGATCGAACTTGAGATTCGCCTTGAGGTTCTCCAGGTAGGATTTGAAGACTTGCATCCACGATCCGCCGCCAGAAATCTGCTTGAGCTTCTTCCTGATAAGGCCCAGGTCGACGACGTTCAACTTGTTGCCAACGTCCTTTATCTTCATCCCCATCTTGTCCATCTGTCGCACAAGGCTCTCCCTCGACTGTTCCAATGTGACGTAGACCCCGGTCTTTCCATTCTCTTTTGCTTGATGGTAGAGCATGTAGTAGGTCAGGGATGACTTCATAGTCCCAGGAGTGCCCGAGACAAGAACAACATGTCCAGTTGGGATCCCACCTTCCAGTATCTTGTCGAAGGCCTCAACATATGTCTTGTACCTCTCATCTGATGTCAATTGAACCCTCCTCAGGTGATAGACTCGATCAGCAGTACTTGGTTCTTGGTTTGGATTAAAAGTGTGAGAAGTACAAAAAGCATTTGACCGGGTTCTCGGATTCGATAATGTTCGTCAAAGCTCTCCGCGAACGACGACCTTCTTCACATAAAGCGCGGCGATGTCGGCCATGGAGCGTATCCTCTCGGTCGGATATGGGTCGATGACAGTGAGATTCGGGTCGATGGTATTCTTCGGTCTGAACTGCTGCAGGGCGTACTTCCTTGCGCCTCCGATGTAGGCCGCCATCGCCTCGATGTCCGCCTCATCTAGCATCACTGGCACTATCGTTGTCCTGAACTCATAGTCGATCGAAGAATCCATAATGAGCGATGCGGACCGCTCGATATCTCCCAGCTGAGCCTTCACTCCTATAAGATCAGAGTACTTCGAGTTCAGCGGTGCCTTGAGGTCCATGGCAATGTAGTCAAGCAGTCCCGCATCGAGCAGATCGGATATCAATCCTGGATTGCTCCCGTTCGTGTCCAACTTGACCTTGATTCCACACCTGCTCAAAGCGTCTATGAGATCGGGGAGATCACTGTGGATGGTCGGTTCCCCTCCGGTTATCACGATTCCATCGAGGAATTCGGCATTGGTTTCGATGTATCTCCTTATGTTGGAAAGCGGGATCTCCGCCATGGCTTCATGGTCCAAGACTAGGTCTCTGTTGTGGCAAAAGGGACAGCGGAAGTTGCATCCTGGGAGGTATAGCGTCGCGGCAACGCATCCATCCCAGTCGAGGAGCGAGGTCTTGGCGAATCCTACTATTCTCATGTTTTCCATCCCTAGAATGCTGACGTAATCTTAGTCTTATCCAAGGGTGTTAAAAACCTTTTAGGGCTCCAAGTCGTTCCCGAACTTGGAAAAGGCCAATGAATCTTCCCTCCGTCTCGGACTGTCGGGAAAAGAATCTGAAGGCGTTGAAGCACAAAGATGTCAAAGTACCACAGGTCGCGATCTACACGGGACCTGGCTCCTCCCACTCATGGATCTGGCTGGTCGAAGCGCTCGAACGAATGGCGTTCTACAGGATGAGATTCGTCAGCTGGAATCAAATCGGGACGGATCTTCCTGATGATGTTCTCATTGTGCCAGGAGGTGACACCTATAGACTGGCCGAGGCTATCGGCTCCCCCCGATTAGAGCACCTCGAGCAATGGATAGTCGAAGGTGGCAGATACGTCGGAATATGCGCTGGTGCTTACCTTCCGTTGTCCTCTTCATCTCCTCCTCTTGATCGGTTCAATCTCGTGAAGAGCAGGATTCGCAATCTCACGAGACACCTACCGACACCCAAATCAATGGAAGATAAATTCTCTGTTCAGTACGGATGTTCCTACGTCTATCACGCTGTCAGAGGGCCTCTAGTTGTGGATTTTGACGGCGTTCAATTCGTCGCTCCACTGTATGGAGGTCCTGCCTGGGAAGGACGCGGCGACGCGGAGTGTCTCTGCACTTACAGGTCTTTCAGCAGCGGAACGATCTTCCTAACGGAAGAGGCAATCGCTCGCGAGACACTGATAGGCAGACCCGCGGCACTTAGAAAGGAGTACGGCAAAGGTGCGCTCTACCTTCTAGGACCACACTTTGAGCATCCGGATCATCCTGGGAGCAATGGAGTGATCGGCGGCATCCTGCTCGATGAGAACGATCATCCATTTCGCAATATCGACAACGGAGATGATCATCGCATCGTGTCTGAAGTGAGGCTAGGAGAGCTTAAGAGGATCATCTCGAATGCTAGGGTGACATACAGGGGACTTGATGGCGCTCGTTGGAGGATCGGATGCAAGACCTGGGATCACGAAAAGATAGGCTACTTCGTGAACGCGATCTGGGATAGGATCCTTCGCGCAGAGGAAATGAATCTGGACCTCGCTTTGCCCAGAAGGGTGCAAGATGGGTTTTCGAATTGCCTGACAAGGATGCGGGACATGCAGTCCGCGATGAGGGTCGGAAATGACGCAACGAGACTGGCCGAGCCTCTGTTCATGGAGCTGGCGGACACATCCTCGATTTTCTTCGATTCATATTTCCTAGCGCTCAGGTCCTCGATCGAGAACTGAAGCCTCAACCTCGCAGCAAGCAGCAAAAGGTTTTTTGGAATGGGATGCCTACCACGACCAAGATCTGGAGCAGGATTCAATGCCAGCAGCAGTCGCAGTCATTGGCGGGGGAATCTCAGGGGTCCAGGCCGCCTTGGACATTGCGAACGCTGGCGTCCAAGCCTACATCATAGAGCGCAGCCCAAGTCTGGGAGGTCACATGGCCCAGCTGGATAAGACATTCCCGACCAATGATTGCTCAACCTGCATACTCTCTCCGAAGCTCGTTGAAGCATCCCGGCATCCGCTGATCAAGATAATGACCCAGACCGAGGTCGTAGGTATGAAAGGGGAGAGCCCGAACTTCGCCATAGAGATACGTCACCGTCCTCGCTATGTCATTGAGGACCGATGCGTCGCTTGTGGGATATGTGCTGAGAAGTGTCCCACGAAAGTGCCGAGCGAGTTCGACCTGAACCTTGGGACCAGGAAAGCGATTTTCATCCCTTTTGCCCAGGCCGTGCCGCTCAAGTACTCCATTGACCCCGAGCACTGCCAATACCTATTGAAAGGTAGTTGCGGCGTCTGCAAGAAGGTCTGCCCTTC
>JAJRAG010000055.1 GCA_028682925.1 Methanomassiliicoccales archaeon | reverse complement strand
ACGAAAGGGCGAGAGTCGAGAACTCGGGGGCCTGGGCTTCGGATATCGTCGAGTACAGTTTGCTTTTCACGAGGTAGCCCTGTCCTGATATTATCGCCTCGAAGATGTTCGGGAAGAACGCAGAAAGAGCGAGTAAAGCCATTGCGGCCAGGATTATGAACGACGGCATAACGATCGTCCAGGGGTAGTCCCTTGTGACGACGAAGATGAAACCGATCGCCATCGCTGCAAGGAACAGATACACAGGCACGTCGAACCATGTATTCCAGTAGCTCATTTGGTAGTAGACCGGCGCGGCTATCGCGAACGCTACCGATAGCATGACCCCGACGGTGATTACCACTCCCATGGAGTCTAAGTTCCGGAACCTGTTGATGAGTATCTGAACGAGGAAATATGCAAGGATGATGATGAGGAGATAAGTATATCCGGTCCATATCATCGCCACCGCGGACAACGATACTCCGGCTAGGGCTGCGTAAATTGCTGACGCGCGATTGGCTCTGAAGTATGAGACGATCCCGCCGCTGATGGTCTTGCGACTGTTCCAGGCCGAGACCCACTTGTCTCCCTTTATGGACATCAACGCCATCAGGAGGAAATAGAATGCCCAAACGGCGAAGAACAAGACCATGGCGTCGTGATCAGCGTCAGAGAAAACGCTTCTAGAGATGTTGCCGGCCATTATGGCGAATAGAAGCGATGCTACTATCCCCGCCTTGTTACCGAACGCCGCCCGGGTCATGAGGTAGACTGGTATGACCGTCAGAGCACCCCACACGGCTGTAGAGAAGACCAGCGAGTAACCGACGGCGGTAGACGTAGCCATGCCTGTTATGGAAGACATGAACATGCCGAAGACGGCAACCGACCAGTCGTAGAGCGGCGGTCTGGCATTCCTCATCCCGGACGGATAGCTGAGAAGCGGGTCAGTCACAAGATGATGACCGGTATCGGTCACGTGGTCAATGACCCTCATGTGATAGTAAGAGTCGGACCCTCCCGAAACGAGGAATCCATTATCGACGGACGCCGAGTAGACGAAGTAGCTCCTGATGAAGAAAGCGATGAACACGATCATGACCAGGATGAGCAACGTGTGCCAGTTGACACCGATCCAAGAATCCCTAAAGCGACTTCCGAAATTTCCGGTAATGCGGAGACGGTCCTTTATCGGAAGTCGCGTTGCTCCTCCCTCTGTCCCTGCCATCTCAGAGTCTCCTCTGCAGAATCGTGCCCAGTCGATAACGGAGCCACTATAAATAATTGTCCACAATCAGGGCCTGAATTTGAGCCTATCTGGGTCTATCTTGGCTCACCTCTTTTTCGCCAAGCTAAGAGTCCCGGCAATCTGCTCGCAAATTTCCTTTGCCGCACCACGGGGATCGCTCGCGTTGAATATCGACCGCCCTACAATCACGTAGTCGGCTCCGTTCGCGATGGCGTCAGCGGCGTCGCCTCCTTGCGCACCGACCCCGGGTGACAGTATCTTGAGCTTGCCCACCACGTCCCTGATCACCTTGATCCTTTCGGGCCTGGTCGCCGGCGCGATTACCCCTGAGGCGCCGCATTCTACCGCGAGGCTCGCCAGCCTGCACGCGACTGGCGCCGTGAACTCCTCTCCGCCGGGGTGGCTCATCTCCGTAACGACAAAAACCTCCGCACCACGGGCCGCATCAACAGCAGCTCTGACCGAGTCACGCCCCGTGAAGCCGTGAACGATCACTCCGGAAGCTCCAAGTGCAACGGCCTGCTGGACGATAAGCCTGTTCGTGTTCGGTATGTCGGCAACCTTGAAGTCGCAGATGACTTCGGCGATTCTTGAGACCCTCGTGATGATTCCTGGAGATGTGGAGAGAACAAGTGGCCAGTTTATCTTGATAGCATCTACGTGGTCCCTGACCATTTCCACTACCGAGAGAGCCTTGTCCTCTCTCGTCTCGTCGAGCCCGAGTATCAAACGCGTCCGACTCCTCATTTCCTCATTCCCCCGTGCGGTTGCAGAACTCGTAATCTACTCTGAGCCTGATAAAACCGTGTCATAGACCGCACCAAGCACCGACGAACAGATGAACGGACTTCCAATCGAGACCCGCTTTCTCTTGGAACTTGACTGAGATAAGCTTAAGAGGACGGTTTTCCTCCAATCCTCAGGATGAAAATCAGGTCGATGGAGGCAAAATCGGCATACACTGGCCGATTGCCGAGGGGCTGCGTGCTCTGCAGGAAGGGCGCCAAGATGGTCTTGCTCGTCACGGGAAAATGCGAGACCGGATGTTTCTACTGCCCGCTTTCTCGTAGGAAGAAAGGGAGGGATGTCATATATGCTGACGAGAAAAAGGTACGGAATGACGAGGACGTCATTGGAGAAGCGAACTCGATCGACGCGGAGGGGACTGGCATAACCGGGGGCGACCCTGTCCTTGCGCTTGACAGAACGATAAGGTACGTGACTCTCCTGAAATCGACCTTTGGCGAGGGTCACCACATCCACCTTTACACTTCTTCGATAGAACCGGCCGCGTTCAAGCAACTCGAGAATGCTGGCCTCGACGAGCTGAGGATACATCCTCCGATTCAGAAGTGGGGGAAGCTCGATAGAACGCGTCTAAGGAAAGCTGTTGATAGGACGGAGATGAAGATCGGAATGGAGATTCCAGCGATTCCAGGCTGGAGAGATGAGACCGTCGCCCTCCTGAAGCATGCCGACGCCATCGATATGGACTTCGTGAACATCAACGAGCTAGAGTTCTCGGAGACCAATTGGAGGACTCTAAGGGCCCGGAGCATCGACGTGAAGGATGACATCTCCTCGGCCGCGAAGGGCAGCGCTGAACTCGCCTTGAGCATGCTGGAACTCGATGTCTCGATCCCAATTCACTACTGTTCTTCGAGCTTCAAGGACAGAATTCAACTGAGAAGAAGACTGATGCGCCGAGCGAGGAATGTCGCCAAGCCGAGCGATATCATCACAGATGACGGAACGCTGCTGAAGGGAGTCATAGATACGAAGGACTCGCACAAGGTCGTCGAGGTACTAATGAGAAGGTTCCTGGTCCCTCCGGAGCTTATTCACATCGACAGAGATAAGAAACGCGTTGAGGTGGCACCATGGGTGCTGGAAGAAATCGCGCGAAAACTCCCCTATGACAGCTTCATTATCGAAGAGTACCCGACGGCCGATCGGCTTGAGGTGGAGAGAGAACAGATCGGTGCAAGGACTAAGCGACGCTGATGCTCTGTATGTTGTGGTGCCTATTCACGATGTCTCTTGCGATCTTCAGATTCCTTCCGTTCTT
>JAJRAG010000222.1 GCA_028682925.1 Methanomassiliicoccales archaeon | reverse complement strand
TTCTCGCACTGTTAGAGCCCATGTTTCCTTTATCATCTCACTGCCTCCTTCTCGCTTGGATGGCCGCGGCCCTCGCCTGGGACTTGCTCATCGATCCAGATTGCTCCGCGTCCCTCAACGACCTTCCAGTGTACTCAAGGAAGACTTGGTCCATGTTCGGTCGCTCCAGGCTGACGCTAGTCACCGTCCCTCCGTTATCCGCTAGCGCTTTGAGGACCAAGGGCATGGCTGTTTCGCCCTTGATCACCTTGACACGGTATTCTGGACCTTCTCTTTTGATTTCTACAACGCCCTGAACGCCCTGGATGACAGCAATGAAGTCCCTCTCCCCGTCCACCTCGATCTGCAGAACGTCGCCTCCCAGCGATCGCTTCAGCGTGGTGGGGGTGTCGAGGGCCATGATCTTTCCGTAGTCAATGAGGCCTATGCGGTCACACAGAGAGTCTGCTTCTTCCAAGTAGTGCGTCGTCATGAAGACCGTCATGTTGTGCTTCTGTTTCAGATTCTTTATGTGGTCCCACATGACCGCGCGTGTTTGCACATCCAATCCTAGCGTCGGTTCATCGAGGAAGAGAACGTGCGGACGATGTATCAGCCCCTCCGCGAGTTCCAAACGCTTCCTCATGCCTCCCGAGTAGGTCTTGACCATCCTATCCGCAGCGTCCTCCAACTTGACGAGCCCGATCAACTCTTCGATGCGTTCTATGGCCTCTTTCTTAGGTACATTGTACAAGATAGACTGAAGCATCATGTTCTCTCGTCCAGTAAGGTCGTCGTCGACCGTCAGTTCTTGCGGTACAAGACCAATGACCTTCCTCACCTTGTTAGCATCCTTGACGACGTCCAGCCCCATGACCGTCGCTGATCCGGCTGTGGGCTTCAGCAAGGTCGTAAGTATGGAAATCGTCGTGGTCTTCCCTGCTCCGTTCGGTCCGAGGAATCCGAATATCTCGCCTTCCTCCACCTGGAAAGTCACGCCGTCCACCGCCCGAATCGTCCCGTTGAAGACCTTCTCCAGGTTGTTCACTTCGATTATCGCTACCATTACTGATCACCTTTCTCTGTTCTCACTTTCTTTTCCAACTCTTCCAACTCCGTCTGAACGATGGCCAGCCTGGACATCAGCGTCTCCCTGGCCGAGCGCAGCATCTTCAATCTATCCTCCGTGCTCACTCTCTCTTGGTCGAACATGCGCGAGAATGCGTGCTCTGGCCTCTCCGAACTCCGCCCACGTTGACCCGAGGCGGCCCGGTCAAGAATCTGGAAATATCGAATCATGAACTGCATGTCGCCGGGGATTTCCTTTGTGCCTTCTGTCACGAAGTCCTCCCCCTCACGAGTAAGGGCATAGTACTCCGTGCCGTCCTTGACTGTGGAATGAACCAGACCGTGGTCCTCCAGGCGCTTGAGCGCAGGATACACAGAACCTGTCTGCGGCGTCCACACTCCCTCGAATTCCTCTCTAAGGGTCTTGAGCAGCTCGTATCCGTACATCGGCTTTTCGCGTAACATGAGCAGCATTACGAACTGCAACGGACTGATCCGGTTTCCCTTGTAGGATTGACCTTTTCCGACCATCTGTCTCCGTCCAAGCTCTATTCTCTTTGTCAGAGTTCAATAGGTTTTGCGGTACTACATAGCGGGCTACTATATACGCCTTTCCAATCATCTTCCGTAGTTTCCTTGCTTTGAATTTCGTCTTTCGCCGGCGTTCAAAGTAGTTCAAGGCTATTGCTGTGGTGACTGAATCGGTGTGGTATTGAAGGCCGACCGGGAAATTGGATTCGGTTATCTATTAAGCGTGATTTGCGCGGCGGTGAATCGGAAAAAGGCTTTATGTTCGAAAGCGGATTTGCGGCACGGAGGATAGAAGATGGCTTATGAGCACATTATTCTGGATAGAGATGGGGAGATTGCGATAGTCACGATCAACAGACCAAAGGTCCTGAACGCTCTGAGAACGGACGTCCTTAGAGAGCTGGCATTATGCTTCAAGGAACTGGCGATCGACGACAGCGTCAAAGTCGTTGTCATAACCGGAGCTGGGGACAAGGCCTTTGTCGCTGGCGCGGACATCAGCGAGATGGAGATCCTTGATCCCGTGAAGGCGAAGGAGTTCTCGGAGTTCGGCAATTCAGTCTTCCTTGAAATCGATAGATTCCCAAAACCTGTCGTCGCTGCGTTGAATGGATACGCACTGGGCGGCGGTTGCGAGCTGCTATTGTCCTGTGACATTGTCGTCGCTTCGGAGAAAGCGAAGATTGGACAGCCAGAGGTAAAGATCGGCATACCACCCGGCTTTGGAGGAACCCAGCGGATGGTTCGGTTATTGGGGAAGATGAAGGCGAAGGAGTTGATCATGACGGGAGACATGATAACAGCCGAGGAAGCGTTGCGGATCGGTTTGGTCAACAAGGTCGTCCCGGCAGAGAAGCTGATGGAGGAAACGAAATCCTTGGCCAGAACGATTGCTTCGAGGGCTCAGGTGGCTGTCAGGATGGCGAAGCAGCTTATAAACGAAGGCGTGAACGTGGACCTCGAGACAGGCCTGGCATTGGAATCAAAAGGCTTTGCCGTCTGCTTTGCGACAAGCGACCAGAAGGAAGGAATGAAGGCTTTTCTGGAGAAGAGGGATCCAAAATTCACTGGGGAATGAGCAAACAGTCTCTGAATTCTCTTCCTTGGCTGGCTCAGAGGTCTGAAATGACCATTCTAGACTAACCTCAAGCTTTCATAAACACGATCCCATGACTCAGCAGGTTCGCCTCTTTCAGCCTGACACTTGCGAGGATCATGCGTTCTCCAAGAACATCTACACAGACGGCATCGTCACCTTCCATGACTATCTTGCTGACATTCTTCATGATCTCGCGTACCTCTGTCCGCTCATCCAAGAAGACCGAAGACTCGCACATGTTCATGAAAATGATTCAATAATGTATATAATCATTGGCAGAACTGGATGCTCGAATTCTTGGATAGACAAGGGAGAATCAAGTGGTGCGCCTGCGTTTCTCATGCTTCTTTATGTGATGGACCCTTGAAGTCATCTCCATAGAATACATATCGGATCGGGATCCTTCGTTTGAGCCCGGTCCAGTACGGGCACTTTGTGCACTTGTGGCCGAGTGTCACTGTACCGCCAAATATCGTTTCGTTCTGGATTCTCTTCATTTTTGATGAGCACACGGGGCATCGTCCGTGTCGACTCCTATCGTCCGCCTCTCTGGTGTGAATCTCTATCTTCGCGAGATTTCGGTCAATTAATAGCTTCCTTATCCGTTCCTCTGTCGCTGCATAGTTCGGATCTTTGTCCTTTAGCTTCTTAAGGACCATTTCTGTCAGTTTCTGCTGAGACACTACCATTGGACGGCCCTCCAGGGCCTCGGAGATCGCCTCTGCCAAAGTGTCTGCTGGGGGGATCCGGTAGCTCATCGATTCTCGAATGGATTTTAGGGTACTCATATCTTTGCTCGATGCTGAGACATATGATGCCAGTCATTCCAAATGAGACCGAACAGGGGATTTGGATTCTTACGTGGAGTGACAATTGCCAGCAAGCGTCACAGAAACGAGATATACGATTCGCTACAATTGTCTTGGAAGGTGGGCCAAATGAATAGGATGAGGGTAATAATAATGGGAGCCGCTGGGCGTGACTTCCATAATTTCAATACTTATTTCAGAGACAATCCAATCTATGAGGTTGTCGCATTTACTGCCACTCAGATACCGAACATCGAAGGGAGGAAATATCCTCGAGAGCTTTCCGGACATCTGTATCCAGATGGCATCCCGATCTACCACGAGGATGAACTTGCTGAACTGATCAGGAAAGAGGGCGTCGAGCAGGTCGTTTTTGCCTACAGCGACATTTCACATATGGACGTGATGCATAAGGCTTCGCTCGTTCTCTCCACTAGTGCAGACTTCAGACTCATGGGGAATTCCAAGATCCTACTGAAATCTCACATTCCTATCGTCAGTGTCGGAGCCGTACGTACCGGATCTGGAAAAAGCCAGACGACCAGGAGAATATGCGCGATTCTCAAGAGCAAAGGGCTCGACGTCGTGGCAGTCCGTCATCCGATGCCCTATGGTGACCTGAAGAGGCAGGCTGTTCAGCGGTTTGCAAACTACGACGATCTCGCCAAGAACGACTGCACGATTGAGGAGCGGGAAGAGTACGAGCCTTTGATCGACAAGGGGATAGTTGTCTACGCGGGCGTGGACTATGAGCGAATACTGAGGGAGGCCGAGAAGGAGGCAGACATCATCGTTTGGGATGGCGGGAACAATGACGTCCCATTCTATCGATCCGATCTTCACATAGTCGTCGCGGACCCCCATCGACCAGGACACGAGGTCTCATATCATCCTGGTGAGACGAATGTCAGAATGGCGGATGTGATCATAATCAACAAGGTTCAGACAGCGGATAGACAGGATATTCTGACGGTCAGAGACAACGTGAAAAGAATCAATCCCGACGCCGTGATAATCGAGGCGGCCTCTCCCATCATTGTGGACAAACCTGAGGAGATACGGGGAAAAAGGGTGCTCGTCGTCGAGGATGGTCCGACGGTCACACATGGGGGAATGACTTATGGCGCAGGAGTGATAGCCGCCGAGGACTATGGGGCGGCCGAAATCATCGACCCTCGACCTTATGCTGTCGGGTCGATTGCAGCGATATTCAATGAATACAAGCACATCGGGAGACTACTGCCAGCGATGGGATACGGAAAGGAGCAAATAGCAGAGCTCGAGGACACGATAAACAGATCTGATGCCGATGTAGTGGTGTCCGGGACACCTGTCGATTTGAAACGAGTGATAAGGACTAACAAACCTATCGTCCGAGTAACATACGAGCTTTGCGAGATTGGTCACCCAACTCTGGATGAGTTCATAACGAACAAGTTGGGAACCAGACTGAGGATGACAGAGAGACCTTTGTGATGATAGGTGTATCGTGGAGACAGCCCCTCCTTCAAAAGCATGATATAGTCTTCTATCAATCGTCATCCAGCACCCATGCGGGGGTAGCTAAGCTTGGCCAAAAGCGCAGGACTTAAGACTGAGCCTTTCTAGAACGGCCTTGTGAGATATTCTGTCCCGAAGGGGTCCGAGGGTTCAAATCCCTCCTCCCGCACATTTTATGCTAGTAAGTTATTTAAGGCCAGTCGTATTTCATATACTCCATGGCGATGGGTCGAGGCCGGCCGAATCAGGGCAAAATGAAGACGCTAAAGAAGCGTGCGGTCTATATCTACCTCCCGACTGAAGACATGGTAGCCAGATGGAAGAAAGAAGCGGATCGCTACGGCACCTCGCTCTCTCGTTTTGTCACAGAGGTCGTCGATGATGCAATTCGCGACAATCCATCTGGCCTGACGCCGAAGGAGGAGCTGGAGCGGGATCTGCGGGCAGCGCGGGAGGAGGTCAAGGCGCTCAAAGAAAGGCTGGATTCTGCGGAGACAACGCTAAAGCAAGCGCAGGGAACGATTGCTGACTACCGCCAGCAACTGAGCAGGACCGTGCCGCCGTCGGTCGACACTGAGCTGACTGGAATGCTTATCGAGCACTTCATCAAACGCCGCGTGCTGCCGGTCGATGAGGTCCCTGACATGGTCGGCATTTCCCTGAATGATCCAAAAGACCTGGCGCGGCTGCATACCAGCATAGGCTTCCTAAGAGCCGTCGGCCTGGTCGAAAGCACAATGTTCGAATGGAGGTGGAAAGGTGGAGCAAAGCGCAAGAGTATTCCTG
>JAJRAG010000221.1 GCA_028682925.1 Methanomassiliicoccales archaeon | reverse complement strand
GACGTGAGAGGTAGGGTCTCCATTGTCGGCTCTTTTCAGAGTCTCGTAGTACTTGCTTCTGTCCACGTTCAATATCACCGCGATCGGATAGCCACTTCTTATCAACGCCAAGTTCATGAGCAATCTCGCAACTCTTCCATTTCCGTCGTGGAAAGGGTGAATCCAGACGAATCGATGATGCAGGATTGCGGCTAGTTCTATTGGTCGTAACTCGTCAGGATCTCGGTTGTACCAGTCAATTAGCTCTTCGATGAGATGTGGAATCTCGTAAACTGGCGGAGGTATGAAGACAGCTCCAGCTACCCTAACCTCTGTGGTGCGAAATCTTCCTGCCTCGTCATCAATCCCCTTCATGATTATCTGATGAAGGACCAGGATGTCCTGCTCCCTCAAGACACGTCTCGTCATCTTTTCCAAGTACTTCATGGCACGGGGATGGTTCCTGACCTCCAAGTGTTCTCGAAGACTCTTTCCTTGAATAGTCAAGCCTCGTTCTAGGATGAGTTGTGTTTCCCTTAGTTTGATGGTGTTGCCTTCAATGGCATTGGAGTTGAAGATGTATTCGACCTCCATCTCTCGCTGAACCTTGCGTACCGTTGACGAGGTCAGTGGACGGTGAGCATCCAGTCTTCTTTTCTTCTCCAAGATTCTGTCGTGCACTCTGCTGTCTAGATAGTTCACTCAATCCACCCGATACGCCTGGATATCGGCTTGAGCTTACCGATACAAAAACGTATCGGATAGACGCACTGGATTAGAAGGACTCACGTTAGTTGACGATTCACAGACAGTAACTAGTGCTTGACCTGTTCGCATTTCTAGACTAATCCAAAACAACTCCGTTCCTATGGATCCCCGCACCACTAGATCCCAGCCCCAATATGGAGAACCACTGTACAAATGAGAACAACCCACAGTACCCGGGTCTCCCCTTCAAGCGAGGGAGGTCGTGGGTTCAAATCCCGCCCCCCGGCGCTTGTATCTTCAGCCCAGAGCTCGCACCCGGTGCTCCGGCGTTCCTTGACGATTCCTGAGGTATCATCAAAGCAGACCACATCGGCATGGAGCGCCTGTGCATCAACCGGCGAACCCCCGTAAGGTTCATCTCGCGGTGCTTGTTGGCAGAAAGATGAGTACGTATATTGTACGTAAGGCTTAATTCTGAGAATGCCGGGAGCGTTCCCATGAGCTGTCTTGGCAGAGAAGCCCATAGTGTTGACGGAGCATGCCACGAGGCGGTACGTGGCGTTAGACTTGACTCCCGACCTCATCCGGGAAGCCATAAGAGGTGGAAAGAGAGTTCGGCTGGGCAAGCACAAAACGTCATCAACAATGCATACGAAGAAGGGAACAATCGTGGTCATCTTTGCCGAGTATCCAGACCACATAGCGGTCATTACAATCACCAAGGGAGCTAGACGAAAATGAAATGCCCTGAGCATCGAGTTGAGTACCAACCCGTCCGTACGTCCTATGAGCAGCTAGGCGTCATTTTGAAAGACGTCGAGGCGCTCCGCTGCCCCGTAGGCGGTGAAGTTGTCTTCACGCTGGAACAGGCGGAACGCATGCGAGAAAGAATCGCAGTGCTCTCACCCCGCCTGAAGCTTAGGCGAAAGATAACCCGAGCTGCGGGGAAGCCGTCCATCTACCTGCCCGAAGAGATCGTGAAACAGTCGGGACTGAGAATAGGTCAGGAAGTCTCAGTCTATCTGGCTGACAAGAAGCGGATCGTCATAGAAGCAACGTAAGAGAACTGCTCCCCTGAGAATTCTACCAGGCAATGTTTCTTGCACTCTTGGGAAGTGCTCATGTCAGCCCGCGTGTTCAAACCATGGTAGGGAATAGTATCGGACAGAGCCAGACCTCGCCTGGATTGTTAGGATCATCCTTATGCTGACAAGCACACAATGCCCCACTCTCGGTGCGTTCTTGAGCGAGGACAAGGGAAGTGGGGACATGGAAGGGGAGAACCAGCAGGATCGTGGGTTCAAATCCCACCCCCGGCGCTTTTGACGAACCCTCGAGGTTCGTTCCTGTTGGGGAGATTCTGTCGTTTGGCAAGAGGACCTATGTCAGAACTGCCACCGCAGGGTTCAATGGACGTTAGACCGTAATTACCACGCTTCCCTTTTTGTGTCCTTTATCGACATACATGTGAGCTTCGACAATTTGGTCTAATGGATAGATTCTGTCTATCACAGGTTTTATCTTCCCTGCTTCGACGAGTTCCTTGAGGAAGATTAGATCATCAGTTCTCAGGGTTGGCGTCCCACCGATTATCTTCTTGTCGTTCGTCATTGAAGCCCATCTCATTCGAAGTCCCAGCCAAGGCGCGACGACAGTATGAAGATATGCGCCTCCCTTCTTCAGAGATCTGATACAATCTGAGAATGAGCTCTTACCTACCGTGTCAAAAATGACATCATAGGTCACACCGTTCTTGGCGAAATTCTCTTTGCTGTAGTCAATGACTTCGTCGGCTCCCAAAGATCTGACCATTTTCAGGTTCGCGGTACTGCAAACTGCCGTAACATCTGCGCCGAAATACTTTGTAAGCTGAACCGCAAAAGTACCTATGTCTCCTGAAGCTCCGTAGATCAGCACCTTTTGCCCGCCATGGACGTTTGCCTTCCTCAGAAAATACAATGCGACAATTCCACAGAAAGGAATCGCCGCGGCTTCTTCATAGGTCGTGTTGACTGGTTTGATGGTCACCATCCCATCTTCGGGCATGCAACGATATTCGGCATAAGCACCAAAGCCCTGGTTGTGACCCGTAAATGCAAAGACCTGGTCGCGTACTTTGAACCGTTTTACGTCTTTGCCTACTGATTCAATTTCCCCTGCAAGCACACTTCCTAGTATGGCTTTTTTCGGTCTTCTGAGACCAAGCCCTATTCGGGCAAAGAGCCAGAAAGAGATAGGAACTCTGAAGCCTCGTATTCTCGAGTCAGCGGATGTTACTGCTGTCGCGAAGATTCTTATGCGCAGTTCGTTACTTCTTGGCACGGGTTTTTCCATTTCTCTCAGTTGGAGAACTTCCGGCGGACCGTATCTTGTTGTTACAATTGCTTTCATGGGTCGAGTCCCTCCTCAAAATACCTATGGGCTTGGTAACCAGAGACCCTTCAAGCTATTGGTGCATGCCGTCGTGGAACCATTTCACAAGTGAAACTTGGTTCGTGTTATCCCGCTTTTCAACGTGGACGATACCTCGCTCCGAAAGCGCGGCGATGATCCTGTGTGTTTTCAGTCTTGAGAGATCGGCTTCTTTCGTGATGAACTTCTGGAGGTAAGTGCCTCCGTGGGCGTCGAGTACGCTAACTACCTTCCTCTCGTCGGGCTTGAGAGTTCTCAGGATTACAGAGGTGGTGTCTTTCCCGTTGCCCGATGCGTAGTTCTTCATCTCGGGGAGCACGAGGAAGTAGATGACTCCCACCATGCTGGCTAGGACAGTGCTGAGAAAAAGGAGGGACGAAAGTGGTATGAAGAAGGGCAGGTCTGGCGAGAAGCCGTGTGTCAGAATCCCCGCGAGCACGTTCAGCGGCGACTCTGTGGGAGCGAGGATCAGGGCAAGAATGTACATGGAGACCGCAAGCCCGGAGGTCGCTGCCAAGAGCACTATCAACAGAATCTTGAGCTTCTCCATCTTGCCCGCTTTCCCCTACTGTTAGGTTGATTCTTGTACGGAGCCGACCCCGCCGGATTGATGTGGTTCTTACCCAACCGAACCTACTGGGTCGGGGGTTTCCACCTCAGGGTCAATATGCCCCCCACTATCCCCAGAATAGCCCCTACGATGAACCCTCCCAGGCCTAAGAAGCTCATCACCGAGAAGACCAGTATTAGTACGCCGCAGGTTCTCCAGTGACTCGGATTCGTGAGGAGCATAATTGCAGATACTAGCACTATGACTCCCGATACCAGCCCGAACAACCCCATGGTTCCGACAATGCCGGATACCAGAGCTGGCATACTACCCGGCGTGAGGTGTGCTGGTGGTTTGAGATTGGCATAGTCGAGGTGTGGGAGGATGAAGGCGGAGAAGGCCATAAGCAATGCGCCGCCCAGAATTATGATAACACCGCCCACGAGAGCAAGTATCGAGGCAGTTTTCGGATATCCAGATTTCATCTCTTGGGTCATTTCTCTTCAACCACAGGCGACGT
>JAJRAG010000054.1 GCA_028682925.1 Methanomassiliicoccales archaeon | reverse complement strand
TCTTCTGGAAGTAAAGGAGAAGGAACCAAGCGGCTTCGCTAGGCTATTTGGAAGGGGAAAGACCATCGGGACAGCTTCCGATGGAATGGAGAAGGCGATGAAGTCGGCGAAGAAGTATGAGTTGCGCCCAGGATTCGGATATGTCGTCAAAGAACAGAAGCCGATTAGATCATTCGAGATCTTCGTGGATCAGGTGACGCATAAGATACAGGGTCTGTGCGTGACAAGGCAGCATCCTGAGGCGATTCGAGAGGAGTGGGGACTCGACAAGACCCCAATCATATGGTTGAGCAACCAGCTCGGCAAGGTGTACGTCAATCCGACGAACATCGGGATTCTCAGTGATACGATAATCCGGTTCGTCGAGAAGAGCGGAGACAGCATCGTTCTTGTCGATGGAATCGAGTTCCTTATGGTCAACAACGATTTCTCAAAGGTACTGAGGATGATTCACCATATCACCGAGGCAGTGATGGAGTACAAGTCAAGGCTGTTGATTTCCGTTGATCCGCGGGCACTGGACACACGAGAGATGGCTCTGCTTGAACGCAATATGGAAATAATAGATGCGATGGAACACGCACCCTCGAAATCTATTAGGTAATCGAATTCATTGTCTTCTCCATCTTGGTACTCGATTAGGGGATGTCTTCGTGGGAGACTCTAGGATAATCAGAATTTGGGCTCGAGAGGTTCTCGATTCAAGGGGGAATCCGACAGTCGAAGCAGAGGTTCATACGCCATCGCTCGTCGCCACAGGCATAGCACCTTCGGGCGCATCTACTGGTAAGTACGAGGTACTCGAATTGAGGGATGGAGGAAAGCGTTTCGGTGGCAAGGGTGTGATGAACGCGGTGGAGAATGTCAGGAGGATTATTGGACCCAGACTCGAAGGCATGGACGTGACCTGTCAGAAGGAAATCGACAAGACCATGATCGAGTTGGACGGCACGATGAACAAGGCGAGGCTCGGAGGAAATGCGATCACCGCCGTATCAATGGCATGCGCTAGAGCGGGTTCAATGGCTGCGGATTTATCGTTGCATGAATACCTCGGGACTGGCAGCAATCTACTCCCTGTTCCGATGATGAACATAATCAACGGTGGAAAACATGCTGGTAGCAATCTTAGGATACAAGAGTTCATGATAGTTCCTGCAGGCGCGAAGTCATTTTCGGAAGCATACAGAATCGGGTCCGAGATATATCATGCACTAAAGGAGATTCTGAGAGCGTCTTATGGTTCGAATTCGACCAATGTGGGGGATGAGGGAGGGTTTGCGCCGCCAATTGGCGACACGAGGGAGGCCCTTGATGTCATCGAAGAAGCGATTCGGGTTTCGGGACATTCTCCTGGCAAAGATGTGTTTATGGCCCTTGATTCGGCCGCGAGCGAGTTCTTTTCCCATGATTTCTACGAGATTGATGGAAAGAAGTTGAAGGCGGATGAGATGATTGATTTCTATGAAGGTCTGGCCAGAGACTATCCGATTCTAAGCTTAGAAGATCCTCTTGAGGAAAACTCCTTTGAAGAGACCGCCCTCCTAACCAAGCGTTTGGGTGCCAAGGTGCAGATTGTAGGCGACGACCTTTTTGTCACAAATGTTGAGAGGATCAAGAAAGGCGTCGAGATTGGGGCAGCGAACGCCCTGCTGCTCAAGGTAAACCAGATCGGAACGATCACTGAGTCATTTGAAGCAGCTGCCTTCTCACTTCGGTCAGGGTACGGCGTCATTGTTAGCCATCGTTCAGGTGAGACGGAAGACACTTCGATTTCCGATATTGCTGTCGCTCTAGGTTGCGGGCAGATCAAGTCTGGAGCACCGACGAGGGCAGAGAGGACGGCGAAGTACAATCGGTTGCTTCGAATTGAAGAGACACTGGGCACGAGGGCCAGATTCTCTGGCATGAACTCTTACGGGAAGTACAATTGAGATATCGGGCAGGTTTGGCCGGAATCAACTACCATCGGAAGCGGATTCTAACGGTCGCCAACCGATTCCAATTGCCTGGCATCCGCTAGTTCGACCGACGACGTTCCCGGAATTCGTTCAGGAGTCCACTGGAAGAATAAATGGTCGGCGAATGGGATAAATAGCCAGCCCATCCATGGAGCATGTGCGCAAAGTAGTCTATCAGAAGGAGAATCTCCACGTCCTGGAGAAGACGACGCTTTGATCTGACTATGGTGGACTATTGCTTTCCGCTCGGTTGGTGGATTTCGATGAAAGAAGGAGAATTCGAGACAGGAATCGAGTTGATCGAGAACTACAGGTTCAGAGTGAGTTTCAATTCGGAGATGATTGATGACATCTTTGTGGACGAACCTGAACCTCTCGGGAGTGGCAAATATCCGAACGCAGGTAAGCTCCTGGCTGCCGCAGTGGGGAGCTGTCTATGTTCGAGTCTCGCATTCTGCCTGCGCAGATCCAAAGTGAACGTTCCTTCACTTACGGCAGAAGTGCATGCAATGTTGTCGAGGAATGAAAAGGGTAGGCTCAGAATGACATCGATCGCTGTGACCATTCACCCTAAGGTCGACGATCCGAAGGGAATGGAACGATGCAAAGACATCTTCGAGGATTTCTGCATTGTGACTCAGAGCATCAGGCAGGGGATAGACGTCAGCGTTGACGTCAAGCCTCCTTTTCCGATGTCGTGAAATGGTTTCTCAGATTCGAGCGCCAGTCTCTGTCTTCGGCGCTCCAGATTCTCAGGCACAAATCGAGCTCCCTCGTGAGATCCCTTTGAAACTCTTCGATAGAAGGGCATATCGTCAGATCGACCGTCCTCTCCGCATTTCTCTTCAAGCGACCCCGTAATCTTGAGGGGGATTTCCTCAATTCCCACATCTTCCATCGTGGAATCCCTTTCCTGCCCGTGGTCTCATGCTTCTTCGTTGTCAGGTTCGAATCATAAATGAGAACTATGTCGACATCTCTGGGACTATCTTTTCCCTTCAAGAAGCTTCCAAAGACATATACTTCCTTGATATACATAGGGAGATCCTCATTCTCGATTGTATCCATCACCCGCTCAAGTTTCTTGTACAACCAATCGCGCCTTCTGTCACCAGTGAGGGACTTCGCCAGGGGCACAGCAATTACTTCTGCGTTCAACTATTAAATCTCTTGCGGTCGGATATTCTCGTTCATCATGGTCGAAATAGACGCCTTCATATTTGATGGTCAGTCAGCAGTCTTGGGGGCCTTTTGGACGAGAGATCGTGCTTCGATTGTCAAGGAATCGGCCAGTCATTCATCCGAGCGAAATACTTATTGACTCATCCTGACATTATCTTGTTGTGATTGACGAAAAGGACCTTGCAATTCTGAAAGAACTCGAGAACGATGCCAGCAGGAGCACAAAGGCAATCGCCAAAGCACTGAACATGCCTCGTGCGACTGTACACGAGAGGGTGAGGAAGATGAGAGAGAAAGGAGTCATCCGGGGGTTCACCGTAATTCCTGACTACTCAAAGTTGGGTGAACCGATTTCCGCTTTCGTCCTCGTCTCCTTCTTGCCCAACAGTACGATATCTCAGAGGGAACTAGCCCGCAAGATCTCAGACCTTGAAGGTGTCCGAGAAGTGCATCTGATTTCTGGGGAGTATGACATTCTCTTGAAGGTCAGAGCAAAGTCGATGGAAGACATTGGTTCATTGGTGATCGATAGATTGAGGAAGATTGAGGGTGTAGGAAGGACGATCACTTGCGCATCTTTCGCAACGGTCAAGGATGAACTATGATCTTCTTCTGATGTGTGTCTCCTATGAGTGATTGGTAACACGCATGAGAATATAATCACAGATATATAATAATATATCCATATAAAATTTCAACCAGCATTCTCAAACCACTGGTGACCAAGTCTTACTGAGAAGGGTCTAGAGCGTCTAGGAAAGTTTTAAGCCCTTGCTCCGGATAACGTGTTCTGTTTGCGGAAGCGTGAGTCGCGGCCAGTTTTGCCATCCCGAAATCAAGTAGAAGCTCAAGACCGGTCGACACGCATCTGGGAGGGGGGAGACAGATGGAGGATAATCGTAGAGTAGCGGAAGCTATGACTGGTTCGTCCGTCGTTCCATCGGGCAATACTCGGTCAAATGAACAGGAGAAGCTCAGAACCGCCCAGGATATTGGACAAATGAGGTTCGATCTCATTCAACAACATCTCGGCTCCACCCATCGATTCTCTGCTTCATACGAATTGATGTTCGGTTCCTATCAGAAGAGCAAAGCTTTGTGCTCATGCGGGAAGATCGTTGAGATGGACTCTACGGTCGTAAGATTGAAACGAAGGCTAGGAAAGGAGATAGAGTGCAGGACATGTAGGAATGAGAGGATTGGTAGAGATTTTGAAGCTCTAGAAACGCATTCCCGGGGGGAAGAAGACGAGGGATACTCATAGGCGACTCGGATCCCTTTTTCAATTAACGCATTTCCAAACCACCCTGATAGAGCGTATTATTTGAAGCAAACATATTTAATCGCCGATTCCCGCTTCAAATCGGAACGGGCAATTCGCGGAGCGTGTTGCATTGGGAATATACACAGAGCGTGACAAATTGGTGACGATGGAAGAGGCGGCTTCCACGATAAGAGATGGAGATGTTGTCGCGATCGGCGGTGGTCTTTGTATGAGGGAACCGATTGCCATGCTTCGGGAACTTGTGAGACAAGGCAGGCGTAATCTACATATTGTGGGGACCGCCCATGGTTTCGATGTGGATTTCGCTTGTGGCGGCGGCATAGTCGGCGCCGTTGAGGAAACGCATGTAAGTTTCGAACAAGACTTCGGTTTGGCACCCAACTATCGCAGGGCATGTGAGACAGGTCAGGTGCGGATCAAGGAGAACTGCTGCAACACAGTCATAATGCAGCTTCGAGCGAGTGAGTTTGGAGTTCCCTTCATGCCTATGAGGAGCATCAAAGGTAGTGATGAGATCAAGTTGCACCCTGAGTTCAAATCGATGATCGATCCTTTCACAGGGAAGAAGATAGTACTGGTTCCAGCCTTGACGCCGGACGTAGCAATAATCCATGCGCAGAAAGCCGACATCCATGGCAATCTCAAGATTTTGCCGCCCTACGTTGCAGATGTTCTTTTCATAAGAGCTTCAAAGAGAGTCATCGTGACGGCCGAGGAGATTGTTTCAGAAGAGGAGATGATCGAGGATGGACCCACGATACCCTACTATGAGACCACCGCTGTGGTCGACGCGCCGTTCGGTGCGCATCCGACTAGCTGCTATCCATATTATGCCTACGACAGGGAGCATATATCTGAGTATATGAAATCGGCAAAGGAAGGTGCGGACGCATTCAAGAATAGGTACCTGGACAAATACGTCTATGGAGTCAAGTCTGCTGAGAAGTATCTAGAGAAGGTCGGTGGCAATGTGAAAAGAGAGAGACTGGCCTCCTGGAAAGAAGGTCGGGAACGCTGGATGGAGTTGTTCACGTATGGGTGAGAAGTTCGAAGTTGGCATAGATGAGTTGTTTGTGGTCAATGTGGCGAGGACGATGAGGGACAGGACCACGGTCTTTCATGGGGTCTCATCTCCTATACCTATGGTCGCGATGTACTACGCGAAGCTAACCCACGCGAAAGATATGGTGTACTTCGGAGGCGTGTCTAGCGCAGTCGACCCAAATCCTCCATTCTTTCCCCCAACCACGAATGACTGGGTCATGATCCAAGGTCGAACTGCAATGGTGACGGTTGACAAGATATTCGACCTAGCTCAACGCGGTGAGCTAGACCGATCCTTCTTCAGCGGCGCTCAAATAGACAAGTACGGAAATCAGAACGTAAGCATGATTGGAAGCCCGGATAGATGCAAGGTGAAGCTACCTGGCGGCGCTGGAGGATGCAATCTCTCTGGTGACTGCGTTAACTATACAATCTGGACTACGAGGCACAGGGCTCAGAAGAAAGGCGACAGGAAGTTCTTCACACTTGTGAATAAGTGCGATTTCGTCACAAATGTCGGGCACGTGACACCATATGGCCGCAGAGAAGAGCTCGACCTTGTGGGAAATGGACCCGACTGGGTCGTGACGGAGCTGGGCGTCTTTGATTTCGATGAGTTGACAAAGACGATGAGACTTCGCTATCTCTACCCAGACACAACCGTGAATGATGTCCTCGACAGTACGGAATTCGAGCCGATCATTCATCCAAACGTTGGAGTGATGGAAATGCCGACCAGGGAGGAGATTGAGATCATCAGAAGGATCGACCCTCTTGGCATTCGGAAACTCGAGTATCCCGAACAGGAGCTTGCAAGACGTTTCCAGATATAGTAGACCAATCTCTCATGGCGGAACGACGGGAGGATTCCAGATGCAAGATGAGAAAATAGACGCAATATTCAACCCGAGATCAGTCGCTTTGGTCGGTGGGTCGAACAAGGAAGGCAAGATGGGTTACGTTTTTGCGAAGAACATAACGAGCGGTTACAGTGGAAGGGTCTACATGATCAATCCTTCAGAAGACCAGG
>JAJRAG010000220.1 GCA_028682925.1 Methanomassiliicoccales archaeon | reverse complement strand
TATGTCATCTCGATAGCCTTTGGCAATCCTTCCGGGGATCCTTACAGGAAGAATCGATCTGAGTTCAAACGGAAGGAACTAGTCGAGATAACGAATATCGATGGGTATGAAGACATACTTGAGGCTGCTCGCCTAGCCCCATCCGCCGCGAACAATCAACCATGGTATTTCACTGGTGGGAAGGGCATTATTCAGGTCCACAAGGCCAAGTCTCTTATCCTCGACCGAATGAACCGCATGAGCGCTGGCATCGCAATATGCCATCTCTGGCTGGCTGCAATGCATTCAGGCAGGACACCCGAGATCGTGATCGAGAAGTCTGGAGAGGCAAGTTCGCCCAAGGGGTATTCGTACGTCGCTTCGGTGACGATCATATAGATCGCCAGTGCTCGATATCAACCATCACCCGGCTTCTCTCATAACTGCAACAACTCTGAGCCCCATCGACAAAACTCGCCTGTTCTTTTCGCATTTCATCTATTCCATTGACTTTGTTCGTCGGAGTGAGAGAACAAATGTCAAGAACAGTTGCAAGGGTGTCTCGATTGACCAGATTGCTTCTTGACACTTCTGACAGTCCTGACGGCAGATGGGGGATGCTTACTTTGACAGCCTATCCCTCAATCCGTCGTACTCAGCCTCGGTTATCTCTCCTTTCGCCAACCGCATCTTGAGGATCTTCAGGGGGTCGTCCTCAGATACTTTCGGAGGCTCCTTCTGGGTCTCGATGGTCTCTTTCTTCTCCGGCTCCCCCTTCTTCCTCACCACCCAATGGCAGGTACCGTCGCCCTTGCTCATCATGCTGTCGTAGGCGAACTCGTAATCGGGGTTGATGGCTTCACAGACCCCATTGAACAATCCCTCGAATTGTTTGCACACCTCTGGCGCGCCACCCCTAAACGGGCAGTTCAAGATCTCCTTTTCAATTCCAGAGCTTGAAACAATGGCTGTGGAGCCACTCTGTTGGAACGGGGAAACGAGGAAATCCATCTTATCCTTAATCATTAAAAGATCGCCTTTTGCATCAGCTCCACCCTTCATCATGGCTCCAAGTCTAAGCCCCGTCTCTTTTGCCAACGGCATTACCAGCTCTGAGGCCCGCTGGGGGCCGACCAAATCATTCAATACGGCTGTGAAGGTGAATAGTTGCGACATTACTACCATTCTCGTTGTAAACGACATCCTCTCATCCATTGATAACTCAAGCGGAATTGTCTTCTCCAATCTTCCGAGGTTGTTTATGGTGAACTTGCTGCTCTTCTTCTTCACTACATAGCGACAGCAATCATCGCCATTCCCCATATGATGAGTGAAAACAATCTCATAATTTGGGTTGATAGATTGACAGTAACTATTTGCCATAATATGCGACATCGCGACACACATTTCGGGCGGGGCTTTCATTCCTGGATTGGGACAGGCGAACAACTCGACAATCGCACCCCCCTCATAAATTTCCAGAGGCTTGATATGGCCCATAGAGGTGCAGCTATGCACGTAATATCCGGTCATCGCGAGCGACTCCAGATCGTTCGCTTGCTGGCCGAGTCTCTCCATGACCATCCCGACGACGGCCCTTCCCCATGCCTCATTGTAATGTCTTGTTGCCTCTATGGTCCGATTCAGTCCAACTTCATTCAATATGGCTCTGAAAACATTCACGGTGCAATCATATACCCACATAAACAAAGGAGCGTATTCAGGTATGTTGGTACCACCTTCCGCCACGTATTGCTCCCGATTCCTAAAGTCGACCATGAAAATCCCCCTCATAGTGATAGTTGTAGGAAGCAGTATATACGGATTCTCAAGGAAAATGAAAACTGGAAGAGGTTTGGCCTATCTCTCATACCTTCGGACAGATGCTTTGTACCGATCTTGGCACAAATCGACCTCTTGCCAGTCATCTTCGTGTGTCCAAATCTCCTTGGGCTCACTCCTGACACTTCTGACGGCGGATGGGGAGAAATGAAAGTCACGAAAAGAGAATGAAGAGGTTTCGATCCGCTCACTTCTTCCTATGTATCTGGCTCTTGCTCTACACACATTTTCACCTTTCTTTCTTTATCCACTGGGTTTCGTCATCACAATCTTTTTCAAGTGCCGCCGAACTACTTGGTGAGAAGACAATGACGACAAGAATACTCTTCGTGGAGCCTCCCAAGGATTACTGGTTTCTCATGGGAGAGTACCTTCCCCCACCTACCGGACTTCTCGCTCTGGCCGCTTTCTTGGAAAGGGAACTGAAGGAGGTGGAAATCGAGATTCTTGATTGTCAGGCTGAGGGAAAGAACTGGAAGGATGTCGAGAAAGCTATCAACTCCTATTCTCCCAACGTCGTAGCCTCGTCTGGCTTCACTTGCAATGCTTATGCATGTGCAAAGTTGTCAGAGATAGTCAAGACAATCGATTCAGACATTTCTACGATAGTGGGCGGGCAACATTTCTCCTTCACCGATGAAGAATCCCTTCTCTCCTTCCCAGAGATTGACTATATTGTCAGGGGCGAGGGGGAGCAGACGCTGGTAGATTTGGTCAGAGCTCTACGGACCGGCGGCAACGCACTACATGTCCGAGGGCTGTCTTTCCGGAATAATGGCAATGTGATTCGAACTCCTCCTCGAAATCTTGTTGAGGATCTCGACAGCTTACCCTATCCCGCCTATCACCTAGTAGAGAAGTACCTCGACAAGTATCATTTTACCATGATGGCGGGCAAGACCAGATATCTTATCATTGAAGGTTCCCGAGGATGCAACCATAGATGCAGGTTTTGCACCCAATGGAAGCATTGGAACGGGACTTGGAGAACGAAGTCAGCCAGTCGGATCGCGGATGAAATGAGCAACCTGCGAGACAACTTCGGGGCAGGGTTCATCTGGCTGACAGACGACAACTTTGAGTACAAGAGTCGGGGCGGGGAACTGGCACAGATGCTGAAGCAGCGTGGGTTTGGCGATTCCGTGCCTTGGTTTTTCCAGTCTAGAACGGACGATATTGTGCAAAATCCTGATATCGTTGCGAAGTTGCACAACGTTGGCAACAATTGGCAGCTAGTAGGTGTGGAGAATAATTCCCCTCAGGTACTCAGCGACTATCGAAAGGGAGAGAGAGTGGAGGATGCGGTCCAGGCTGTCCGTGTCCTAAAGCAGAACGGCATATTTGCACAGACGATGATGGTCATTGGCTCGCGGAGGGATACCGCCGAATCGATACAGAATCTCAGAGAGTTCACTCTGGAGCTCGACCCGGACATGGCCATCTTCAGCATACTCACGCCTCTTCCTGGGACAGACATC
>JAJRAG010000219.1 GCA_028682925.1 Methanomassiliicoccales archaeon | reverse complement strand
CTTTTATCAGGATCGCGGCCTCGGGCTTCGGCAGCTTCAATGGTAATGATGCTATTCTCGCACAGGTCTCCTCGTAGACCTTCCCGCTCTTCATAGGCTGCACTCTGCCTTTGATCTGGTAGCCTTTGTAACTCTTTGCGTCTACAAAGGCGATTGCAACGTTCGGGTTCTCTGCTATGTTTGTTCTGGTCTTGCCCGGTGATATGTCCGCATACAGGAGTGTCTCTTCGTCGATTACAGACAAACTTCCCTTTGGGGCGACATTCGGAACCCCATCCTTCGATGCGGTCCCTATATAGCCAGGCCTCGTATTCTTGATGAATTCAATGACTTCCTTCGACATCTTCGCCAAATTCTCATCCTCCTAGGAAGACGTACAGGACTTCATAGCATAAATTCTTCTTTCTATCCCTCAGGTTACCGATAGAGGTGCGGAAGGCAATCTCAGATTCCGAGGACTGATCATGGCGACTTGTCCGGTTCCGATGGCTGAGGAGGATCTCGTGCCCGACCGAAGTCCGTTGTATCAGCGGGATCCTCATAACTGGAATCTATTGAGGCAACAAAAGATAATTCCCAGTATTACGATTTCATATATCGAAATGAGACTGTTGGTATGCAGCGTTCCCGATCAGGCGAGTGTCACGATCAGAGACACTCTTCTGGAGATGGTCGAATGGTCACGAGTGGGCGAACTCGAGGGCAACACTGTCTGGAAATTCGGTGAAAACACGCTGGTGTCGATCGATCGACTTCACCTTTTAGAGGACGATATTGATCAGAAAGTGATCGAAGGGACCGGCCAGCATTTCGAGGACGTCGTTTTCCTCTCGCGTCACAAGGCCGTTTCGGGTATTCACACCCTGACGGTCCATCCTCTTGGCAATTACGAGAAAGCCGAATTCGGAGGAAAGGACCGGACATTGGTGCCTTCATCTCCATATCTTATGACGAGTCTCCTGAGAAGACTGAAGGGTGAGGCCTGTGGGCTTCCGTTCGAGGTGTCGTTCGAGGTGACACACCATGGACCATTTCTCCAAACCCCAGCGCTCTTCATCGAGATCGGGAGCGATGAGACGATGTGGGCTGACAAGGGCGCAGCCCGGGCGATCGCCTCCAGCATTCTGAACGTCAAGAAGACCCTTGGCCCGGTGGCAATCGGAATCGGGGGAGGCCATTATGCTGCGAGGTTCTCCGAGGTCGTGCATTCAAAGAATGTGTCTTTCGGTCACATGATCCCGAACTATTTCGTAGAGAAGGCTGATGAACAAGCGACTTCGAGATATGTTCAGATGGCATTGGAAGGGACGAAATGTGCCAACAGTTGCTATATTCATAAGAAATCGATGAAGCGTTCCAGGGCCACTTCGTTGAAGAATCTTATCAAGGGCATTGGATTGGAGGTCATAGATAGCGAGGATCTGTTCGATATCTCCGTATGAACGACCCTACTCTCAGAGCTTCTCGCCGCAGATGGGACAAGTTCTCCAATCCGCTTCGACCGGGGAATTGCACTTGGGGCATCTCTCCTGGAACCTTGGCTCGTCGGGAGGTAGTTCCTTGATCCTTGTTTTTGCGGGCTGGGCGGACCTTACTCGAGTGGATCTGACTATTTGTCTTGACTCCCAATGTGCTCTGTGTCCGAGCATCATGATCACGCTTCCTGCAACGGCGAGCACACAGCCGAAGGCGGCGATGAATGCGGCAGAGCCATACTTCTCGTTTTCGAGAGATATGTAATCCTGATCGATCCAAACGACCGACACGATGACCACTATCGTCGCGATTATGGTCGAGATCGTCGTCAAAGTGGGCCAGAGCCATCCCGGCCCCCATCCTCTGGTCCCGCCGAAGATCGAGACCACTGAGAAGCATGCAATCAGAATCCCTGAGACAGGGATGAGATACATGAATAGATACGCGTTGCTTGTGTCGATAAGATCCAGTATCTTGAGGTTGACGACTGGCACATGTCCGGAGAGCTGGACCCATGGGAAGAACGTGCCAAGGGTGATCAACGCCCCACCAAGAACCGCCAGAAGGGTGCCTAAGACGAGACCGCTCGGACCTCTCTGCCCAGGAAATCGGGCCTTGCGAACATGGCCTCCAGCATTCCACTGAATTCTAGCCATTCTGATCCATTCTGTTGTCCATTAATGTCCTTGTCGGACATAATGGTAGCGTTGGGTCACCATTCAAGGCTCCGCGATCGTACCTTTGACGTCCCTCCCTTTGATCGCTTTCTCCATCTCTTCCAGGTCTCGACCGTTCACGATGTAGATGGGTATTCCAGCCTTCATGGCTATCTCGGCACCAAGTCGGTCGAAGACATTGGAGGGTCCGGCCTCGTGAACCCCCTTGTCCACGAGATTGAACAACTGTTTCAACGTCATCGTCGAGTAGCGTTCAGCGTCGTGGAACCTCTTCGGGTCTGCAGAGTAGGCAGCTTCTACAGACGTGGCATTCACTATTCTTTTCGCCTTCGCGAGTTCCGCCACTTTCGCCGCCACGGCGTCCGTTGTGTGTCCTGGCGTTGTCCCCCCCATCACGATCATGCCGCCTTCCTCCATCAATTGCGCTGCTTCTTCCTCGTTCCGGGGCATTGCGGGCACGGCCTCTTCTCCCAAAGCCAGGAGCAATACTGTCGCATTCAATCTGGTGACCGCTATGCCAAGGCTGTCAAGTTCCTCCTTCGTGAAGTCGAGCTCTCTCCCCATCGAGATATAGTATCTTGCGATCCTCCCTCCGCCACAGACAATGCAGATGCGATATTCCTTGGCCATCTCAGAAAGCAGCCATGCTAGCTTCCTGACGTACTGTGCATCGCTCATATCCGGAACCAAGACCGAGCCTCCGAGGGAGATCACAACCTTATCCATGTGGGCACCAACAGATTTATTACAGTAATCCCTTTTGGCGTATAAAAAAAACACAGGTCGAGCGTCGATGGAATCGTCAGATCAGATTGGTGAGAAGCTCAGTGATAGGCAGAAGTACGATTTCAAGAGGGCACTAGAGGAAATCAGGAATCTCCATGGCCGTGGCACCGAGCTGATATCGGTCTACGTTCCCCCCGGGAAGCAGATATCGGACGTGGCGGCGTATCTGAGAGGGGAATATTCCCAGTCATCGAACATAAAGTCTCAGAGCACGCGCAAGGCCGTAATGGGCGCTATCCAATCGATCCTGTCCAGGTTGAAGTTGTACAAGAGACCGCCGGCGAACGGGGTGGTCTTATTCGTCGGTGAAGTCCCTAAGGTGGGCGACCAGACTCGGACCGCTCAGTTCGTTCTGGAGCCTCCCGAACCCATCACGACCTTCCTATATCGTTGCGATTCCGAGTTCTATCTGGAACCTTTGCTGGACATGCTCGAAGAGAAGAGATCCTATGGCTTGATAGTCATTGACAGGAGCGAGGCGACAATCGGTCTGCTCAAAGGGAAAAGGGTCCAGATCATAAAGAACATCCAGTCGCTCGTGCCGAGCAAGCACAGGATGGGAGGCCAGTCCGCGCTCAGGTTCGAGAGGCTCATAGAGATCGCCG
>JAJRAG010000218.1 GCA_028682925.1 Methanomassiliicoccales archaeon | reverse complement strand
TCGCAGAATGAGTCCCCTCGGGACCCTGTTCGAGGATTCGACCTTCGTTCTCTTCGATTCGATGGTCCCTGTGATGATGAACAAGCTCGGACAGACTGAGGCCTCAATGCGGAGACGCCATGCGATCTGGGTCTGAACGCACGACTCTCTTTCTGATGGTCGTGCCGTGGTAGGGATTCTCGAAATCATCCCAATAAATCGCGAAATCTCTGGTTCTAATTACCCCGTCTTTCATGAAGTACACTTCGATCTCCCTGTTGACTGGATCGACGACAAGGGCATTGTGATAGGGCTGGTTGAACAAGTTCTTCTGTGTATCAATGTCCGTCGAGGACATGAAGCATTTGTGACCGGGATGGGAATGATACCAGCCGACGATAACGTATTTGAATCCGACCTCATCCAGTGAGGCGAAGAGCTTCTCAAACGCTTCCCTTTGGAACTTCACGTGAACCGACGAGGCTTCCAGATCCGTTGTGACGACGTCTCTGACCAAGGAGTACGTCATCTCATCGTGTGTGTATACTCCGCCAAGCATCAGTCCCATGACCTCTCTCTTATGGTCAACACAACTGGTCGCGTGGTTGCGGATCTTCTCCTCCGCAATTTTCGAAATGTACAATTCGAAACCTTTTCCGTTCTCATCTCTGTATCTCTGTAGGGCATCCTCTTTGAGCCATTTGTGCGCTGTTCTTCTCTCTGATGGAGGAGGAAGGCGTTTGTCGATTCTGATTTCTTCACCTGCCAATACTGATGGTGGCTTCATCTAGCTCTCACCACCTTCGGTTGCGGGGAGTATACCATGGGTGGGATTCTCTGATGTCCATTGTTGAAGTGATCCGCTGCGGCAGTGCAGCTCTCTGTTCCGAACGGGCTTCGAGGGTTGGGGTTCAGGAGGAGCGATTCTACGCACTTGATGAAAGATAGCAGCGTCGAGTTAAAGTTCCACTCCTCGAGCAGCTTCGTGCAGAGATGTCCGCCGTCTTCCGGCATCATGATGTTCGGATGGAATATCGGGGTCCTCCAGATGACAAGCGGTTTCTCAAAGGGATAGTCTCTTGTCACGATAATCGAGAAACTGTGGTTGTGTTTCATGACTATCTTACCGTCATGCTCGACACAGCCTGGTATCTTCACCAACCCGATCTCAATGTCCACGGGAAATCTTGATAGATTCTCTTCCAGTGTGTTCACAGGATGCCTGAGATACCTGGAGCATATTGTGAGTTCGTTCCTCAGTCTAGAGATGAGTATGTCTATCGGAAGGGACATTCCTCAGCCGCCCTCGGGATCAGGGATCAGCTCGAGCTCGTCCTGATTGACGAGGCCACAATCCGCGACCGTTTGTTGCCCCCTCAGCAGCTTCTTTCCTCTTCTGAGCACGTAAGCCCCGGCATCCTTCTCCCAGTAGCCCGCAGCTCCTTCGATTATCTCCTCCACTGTGTTCTCTCCCTCAAGTTCCATGTCTACTGTGGCACCACTCTCGGCGTTCCTGACCTTGACCCTCAACGGCATGTGATCACTTCGGGAAGAGAAGTGCACCCTTCGTTAAAGGTTTCCACCACAGTTAGTCATGGTGATTCTCAGAATGAGATAATACTGGATTTGTCCGGCGAAGTATCAACGGTTATCCGAAGAATGCATGGGACATTGCGGGTCTATCGAGAGTTCGAGGTTCTCTGACGCGTTGGTGAGACCGTTGTAGTGAAGGATGTGCTTTATGCAGTCCATTTCTCTCCCGCTCATTATCTTGACAGCTTCTCTGACCTGGATCGCAGCCACGACGCTAGTGGTCGTGATCTCCGCAGGCATCTTGGGCTCGTAGAAGGAGGCCTCGTTCCCAGTGCAACTGTACCTTCTCTCCATGACCTTGAAGTGCGTCCGGTTCATTCCGCATTGCAGGCATGGCGTCGATGGAGGAATAACGACCTGGACCCTTCCGGCCATCCCATACGTCCCCCCGTCAACGTATGGTATCCCAAGATGATATGTGTGGGCGTTCAGATGCAGTCTCGCCGCCACGTTGTCGAGACATCCAAAAGCGACATCCATCCTTGCCAGAGCGTTTAGGTCGATATCCTCGATCCTCGCGACCAGAGGCGTGATCTCCGCACCGGGAGAGAGCTCCCCGGCCCTTTGTGCGACGATTTCTGACTTGAAGTTGTCACTGGCAGTATCATCCTCACTGAAGAAAACACATCGATTTAGGTTGGAGCGCACGACCCTGTCCATGTCCACTAGCGTAATCCTCTTCACACCAGAAAGGACCAGGTTCTTGACGACTTCGTTGCCCAGCGCCCCGGCCCCGACGACGAGACAATGAGAATCCGAAAGACGTTCCAGATCGATCCATTGGATCCTTCTTGACCGATCCAATCTGTCCTCGTCGGACTCTCCCGGTCGGATTGCTTTGCTCATCGATTGGAAAAAGCAATATATATTTTAAACCTTGTTGCCTGGCATGGTGCACGGATGGACAATGGGTTCTCGGTAACGCCCTGGGAAGTAACCGGGGATATCGACTACGACCTTCTGGTCGAGAAGTTCGGAACCAAGAAGATCGACGATGCGCTTCTGGAAAGACTGTCGAGATACGGAAAGTTGCACCCGCTACTTCGCCGAGGGGTCTTCTACTCACACAGAGACCTCGATTGGATTCTGGACATGTATGATGACGGAAGTCCGTTCGTGCTGTATACCGGTCGCGGGCCTTCCGGGCACACCCACATCGGCCACCTCATAACCTGGATATTCACCAAGTATCTTCAGGACATCTTCGGTGCCAAACTGTATTTTCAGATGACCGATGACGAGAAGTTCCTCTTCAACGACGACCTGACACTTGAGGACACTCTCGAAGGCGCTTACGGGAACTCATTGGACGTCATCGCCCTTGGCTTTGATCCAAAGATCACGAAGATCGTCGTGGACACTGAGAACATTCGCACTCTTTACCCCATTGCCCTGAAAGTGGCAAAGAGGGTGACATTCTCGACGACAAAGGCTGTGTTCGGGTTTGACAACAGCACCAACATCGGAAGCATATTCTACACGAGCATTCAGGCCGCACCCGCATTTCTCGAATCCGATATCCAAGGACACAACGTCCCCTGTCTGATTCCCTGTGGGATAGACCAGGACGCCCACTTTCGGGTGGCGAGAGATGTAGCGCCCCTCCTGGGATACTATAAGCCTGCTTTGATCCACAACAAGATGTTCCCAAGTCTGATGGGATCGGACAAGATGTCCTCGTCGCAACCCGGATCCACGATATTCACCACAGACCCTTCCAATGTCGTCAGGAAGAAGATCGCCAATGCTTTCACTGGTGGAGCGGTCTCGATAGCTGAACAGAAGAAGCTGGGAGGTAGGCCTGAGGTCTGCTCCGTCTTCAAGTACCAGTA
>JAJRAG010000217.1 GCA_028682925.1 Methanomassiliicoccales archaeon | reverse complement strand
AGACATGCGCCGAATGCCCCCTCGAGCACCTCTACACCAACCTTGGAACAAGTCCAGACGGCCTCACGGCAGCCGATGCAGCGAAGCGGCTGGAGGAACACGGTCCTAACGTCCTGCCTGAGAAAAAGAAGCTTCTGAGCCAGAGCATTCTCATCCAGTTCAAGAACTTGTTCAATGTCCTATTGATCCTGGCTTCCATCCTCTCATTCATAAGCGGTGTCACGTCGAACGACATCGGCTCGATCAACATGGGTGTCGTGATCCTGGCGGTCGTGTTCATCAGCATTCTATTCGCCCTTTTCCAGGAACGCCGTGCCGAAAGGGCCGTCGAAGCCATACGCGAGCTTGTCCCGATGAACGCGAAGGTGATGCGGGACGGGCAGGTCATACAGGTACCAGTCTCCGAAATCGTCCCTGGCGACATCATATCCTTGGAGGAAGGAGATAAGGTTCCTGCAGATGCACGGATTACTACCAGCTACGAGTTCTCCGTAGATAACTCGCCACTCACTGGGGAATCGGAACCGCAGCCGCGTTCTGAGATCTATGACTCTAGCTGGTCGAAGGGTGAGCTCACTGGGTTTACAAACCTCATATTTGCTGGAACCACTGTAGTATCTGGATCAGGGACCGCTATCGTCGTGGCGACGGGTGCCGGTACGCAGTTCGGCCGGGTCGTAGTATTGACCCACGAAATCAAGGAGCCTACTAGTCCATTGCAGCTCGAACTCAATCGCACTGCAAAGTTGAACTTCGTCGTGGCCATCGCGGTCGGCGTAGTTTTCCTCTTGATCGCCTATCTCGGCCTGCACCTGAGACTCTCAGAGAGCCTGCTGTTTATGATCGGTGTGATGGTCTCTTTGGTTCCAGAGGGATTCCAGATCACCGTCACCCTCTCGCTAGCATTGAGCAGTCTCGCGATGTCGAAGCGGAACGTGATCGTGAAGCGTCTTTCCTCCGTCGAGACACTGGGCTCCACCACCGTGATATGTGCGGACAAGACTGGCACAATCACCGAGGGACAGATGACCGTTCGAGAGGTTTGGATGGGAGGGCGGTTTCTTCACGTCACTGGGGAGGGATACGAGCCAGAGGGGTCAGTTCTATCTGAAGGTCGAAAGCTCATGGCATCGGATCGCGCAGATTTGCTTACGCTTTGCGAAGTTGCCGCCCTTGACAACACGTCCGTGGTCGTCCCCCCGCTCGATAGACGGAAGTCGAGATGGACCGCGATTGGTGATTCGACCGACGCGGCCCTACTGGTCTTGGCCGCGAAGGCAGGAATCCAGTATAAGCAAGCCCTTGCAAAACAGCCTCGAATTGGGATGATCCCCTTCGGTTCGAGCCGAAAGATGATGACAAGCGTCCACAAGAATGAGAACGGCAAGGTGACGGCCTATGTCAAGGGCGCTGGCCTCGAAATTCTGTCTCGGTGCACGATGGCATTCTGGGGAGAGAATGTCGTTCCCATGACAGAACAAATCACGAGGCAAATACGATTCCAGATCGACGCCTTCGCTCGCGAGGCCTTTCGGGTCCTGGCCTTAGCCATACGAACGCTTCCAGAAGTGCCAAAGAAGTACGAATCCGCAGCGATTGAGACGGAGCTCACCTTCGTTGGCTTGGTGGCGATATACGATCCCCCGCGATTCGAGACTCCTGAGGCAGTACGGAAGGCCCGGAACGCAGGGATAAGAGTCATCATGCTCACGGGAGACCACGAACTCACAGCTGAAGCGATCGCGAAGAGGGTGGGCATCATCACCTCTTCGGAAGGTGCGGTAATCACTGGCTACAAGCTTGCTCAGACCTCTGATGAGGAGTTGTCGAAATTGCTCGACATCCCCGAGATCGTTTTCGCTCGGATTACTCCAGATCAGAAACTGAGGATTGTTCGTCTTCTTCGGACGAAAGGAGAAACGGTCGCGGTAACGGGAGACGGCGTGAACGACGCTCCAGCCTTGTTGGAATCGGACATCGGCATTGCGATGGGAATCTCCGGTACCGACGTCGCTAGAGAATCAGCAGATATGGTCCTTCTCGACGACAACTTCGCGTCGATAGTCAATGGTATCGAGGAGGGACGCTGCGTTTTCGACAATCTGAGGAGATTCATAGTCTATGTGTTCAGCCATAACTGGGCTGAACTCGTTGCTTTCATCGCCTTTGTCCTTCTCCAGACACCTCTCCCCCTGGCGGTCGTCGGAGTCCTTGCGATCGACCTGATCATGGAGATCCCTCCCTCGCTGTCTCTTACACTGGAGCCGCCAGAGCCAGGGATCATGGAACGCCTGCCCCGTCCCAGGGGGACGCGTTTGTTCAACCTCGGCTCCTTGGCAAGGTCGATGTACATTGGGATTCCCATAGGACTCGTTGCGCTGTTCTGGTGTTTCCAAACATGGTCGCAGGCCGGCTGGAACCTTGGCATGTCCTCGATCGCTGACCAGGCCGTCTATCTGAAAGGTACGACAATCGTGGTGGCTGGGATCATGGCGGGACAGCTAGGCACGTTGTTCGCGATGCGGACCAACGTAGAGTCTACGTTCTCAATTGGCTTGAGGCGAAACAAGTGGCTTCTCAGATCAGTTGCCATTGAAGTGCTGATCTTGTTCGCGATAGTATACGTTCCGTTCTTGGAATCGTCCCTTTCGACAGCGCCGCTTGCGCCCGCCGAATGGCTGTATCTCTACAGTTTCGCTCCTGTTGTGCTCCTTTTAGAGGAAGGCCGGAAGTATGTCCTTCGCAAGGTGATTTTGCCTTCGAGACCAGTCATTGTTCCAAGATTGGCACCGCTCCCGGCTCTTGCCGAATCGATGGAAGGGGTCGGTGTCGAGATCATAGGCCGCGTTCCTTTCACAGAGCGTGCCGCCCCTGTGGTTCTTCCTCTTTTCATCCGGTCGTGGGAGGAAGGCGCAATACCTATGTCGCTCTACGTCGGCAAGCACTCCGGGTCCCGAATGGTCATCATGCGCATCCTGGATGCTAAGATGGAAGACTCGGTGCTCAGGAGACTGGAGGATCAAGTCGAGAAGTATGCTGAAGATGAGGACGTACCCTACGAGTACGTGGACGTCCACTTGTCTGGTGAAGCTTCGGAAATGCAGTCGATAGTGAGCACCCTGGATAAGATACTGAAAGAGACTGGTTCAGATACGATTGTCCTCCCCGTGGAACCGGGCGTTCTATCTGGGAAGCGGCGTGCAATAAGGGAGATCAAATGGATCGAAGAGTTCTCTCATAAGAAGGTCGTGCTAGTTGGCGGTCTCACAGAACCGTCCGGGCCACCATTGCATCGTACTCCGAGAATTCTCATCCCGGTACTCCGCACGTTTCACTCAGGGCCATTCGAGCTGGCAGAAGCCCTCACGGCGGATGCGATCTTTCCTGATGTTGACGTTGTAGCAGCGAAAATCGTCGAGATTCCTCAATCCGTACCACTCTACTCCATATACAAGCCCGAGTCATTCGTTGATGCAGAAAAGGAACTCTCTTTCTTCAAATCGCTGCGGGAAGGTGCGTTCCTGAGACGAATTCGACCATTGGTACTACTCGTGCGGGAGACAGGCCGTGATCTTGTATATTTCGCGACACAACGGAATGTCGAAGTAATTGTCATGGAAGGAGATTGGACTGCGAAGAGACATGGCTTCCTAGCGAAGCAAGAGCGGGGAATAGCCATGAGGGCGGAATGCACGATTTTAGTGACGATGCCTCGAGACGCAGCCTCCTAAATGCGAAGAATGTTGCTGTGCGCCTCTTCTTGTTCGGTGAAGAGTCCGACTGGACCCGCCCATACAGATTGCTCGTGCTAGTTCCAATGCCAAATTGGGGATGGGAAGAGCGATTTGAAAGAAACATGAAAGGGATATCGAATCCATTGCCACATTCCTGTCTGATGAATAAGGTCTTGAAGACTTGCTCCTAGATCTGTCGACGAAGAATGCTGTCTCAGAGGAAGAATGAAGATATTTATCTCGGATATTTCATCTATCTCGATATGGACTTCTGGGCTTCGCTCTTCTACCGGTATAGAAGATTCGTCAAAACGGTGAAGATCTATCTCATTCTCGCGGGCCCGGGAATAATCGTGATGGTGGCCGACAACGACGCCGGGGGTATCACTACATATGCGGCCACCGGGGCTCAGTACGGATACGGTCTAATCTGGTTTCTCATTCTGCTTGGTCCTGTCGCCTATTTCATCCAGGAGATGACGGTGCGTTTAGGTGCCATCACGAAGCGCGGTCACGCCGAGGCGATATTCGATGCCTTTGGACCGTTCTGGGGGTGGTTCTCTCTTGTAGATCTAGGACTGGTGAACTGGCTCACCCTCATTACCGAATTCATTGGAATGACCGCAGCACTCTCCATCTTCGGCGTTCCTCCTCTTCTCACCGTCATCATCGTCGCCATCCTCATGATGGTCATGGTCCTACAAGGTCGATACTGGACGTGGGAGAAGATCGTGCTCCTATTCTGCGCTTTGAATGTGGTCTATATCCCGGCCGCGT
>JAJRAG010000053.1 GCA_028682925.1 Methanomassiliicoccales archaeon | reverse complement strand
TCAATTTCCCCCTTCACCACCACACTTTTTCTCACCGGGGAGATGTTTATCTTCACGAGTTCGATTCCAGGATTAAGTTTGTTAAGGGTAGCGAATAGGATGTGTTCGGCCGTGTGACCCTTCATCAAATCATGTCTCCTGTCCCAGTCAATTGAGCCATTGATTATCTGATTCTCCCTCATCGAGTGTCCTGGTACTCTGTGTAGAACATCGCCCTCCGACCTGACCTCCGTTACTTTCGCTCCATCGAAAAAGCCTGTGTCGTGATCCTGCCCGCCACCACCAGGATAGAATGCGGTTCGGTCCAGTTTGATCCACTCTCCTCGAATCTCTGTGATCTTCGCTTCGAACGAGACCAGATACGGATCGGCGGAATACAGTAGGCGGGTCATGTTGATAAAGAACAGAAAACTCTCTGATAAATCTTATCCGTGTCCCCTCAGATGTCATCATGCAGACTATCGAATGCAATGAAAGACAGTTCAATTCGCGTTTCAATGTGCAAAGAGACAAATATCGAGGCGGTCATTAGTCGTTTGCTTTATTCATCGGAGGGAAACGAACCTTGAGCAGAATTCTGCTGGACGAACTTGATAAGAAGATTATCGAGGAAATGTGCATATCAAGTCAAGGGTCATATCGTCAAATAGCCAAGCGACTGGGAGTACACCCCACGACTCTGATCCAAAGGGTCAAGAATCTGGAGGAACAGGGGGTCATAAAAGGGTACAGGGCAAATGTGGACTACCTCAAGTTGGGTTATGAGTTCATGGCCATTGTCCACATATATGTGGAGGGTGACCTTCTGGACGTCCAGAACAGGATCAAAGAGATAGACGATGTCGTTGCGGTATTCGACGTCACGGGAGAATGCGATTCGATCGCTTGGGTCGCTTGCAGGAATCGAGACGAATTCAGCGGGGTCATCAAAAGCATGCTGACCATCCCAGGCGTGAAGAAGACGAATACCCATGTCGTTCTTAATGTCATAAAGGATCCATACAATTTCACACCCGAACTGACGAAACAAGATTCTGAGAGCATCCATTGAATCGATGCTCTGCTCTTTCATTGAGTCGATTCTGCTGGACAATGTAATGTCAATTTGATACCATGCCCGTTTACATTTCCAACAATATTCCAAAAATGTGCATCTACAATGGAAATGTTACGGTTGATTGGCCGACATTCGAGCAAAATGTTTAATAAGACAATGAACACTACTCGTGGGTCGTCTGAGTTGTCATTCTGAGGTAGTCTGACATGATTAGAACGCACGATTGCGGAGCGATCAGAAGAAAGGAACTTGGTGAGCGAGTCAAGGTCGCAGGATGGATTCGATTCTCTCGCGACCACGGAGGAGTGCTCTTCTTCGATCTTGCGGACTGCAATGGCAACACTCAGTTGGTTTTCGATCCCGAGGCCATGAACGACATTACAGAGATTGAACAAATGGACCGGACACTTAGGAGTTTCGGAAGGGAATCGGTCATCGAAGCAACTGGGGTTGTCAGAGAGAGGGTGCCCGGGACAGAGGACCCAAGGAATCCGACCGGCGAGGTGGAGGTCCTAATCGAGAAAGTCAGATCGCTCAACTCCTCAAAACAGATTCCGTTCGAGGTAGCGGAACAGAAGAATTCACTCTTACCAGGTGAGGACTTGAGATTGAAATACAGATATCTGGATCTGAGGAGACCCCAAATGGTTGGCAATCTCAGGTTCCGTCATCGATTCCTTTCGTGCGCACGGCAGTTCTTCGATTCGCAAGGATTTCTAGAAGTGGAGACGCCTTGTCTGACAAAGAGCACTCCAGAGGGAGCGAGGGACTTTCTTGTCCCTTCCAGGACAATCCCCGGTCATTTCTACGCCCTTCCGCAATCCCCTCAGCTCTACAAGCAGCTGCTGATGATCGGTGGCATTGACAAGTACTATCAGATAGCCAGATGTTTCCGGGACGAGGACTCTAGATCAGATCGCCAGCCGGAATTCACTCAGCTAGACATCGAGATGTCGTTCGTTGAGGAGAAAGACGTGCAAGGAATGATCGAGAACATGCTCGCACATGTATGGGCATGTGTCTTCGGCACGGAATTGACGATTCCGTTTCCGCGAGTGAGTCTCAATGATGCGATCTCGAAGTATGGCACAGATGCCCCAGACGTCAGGTTTGGTCTGGAACTCGTGGACGTCACTAGCATTGTCAAAGGTGTGTCCTATGAAGTCTTCAAGAAGATCATCAACAAAAGCGGAATCGTGATTTGCCTGAACCTCAAAGCGTCTTTGCTGTCTTCTTCGTTGTCCGAAGCGAACGCCCTAGGTAGAAAGGAGGTCGATCGATTGATCGAATGGGCGAAGATCCAAGGCATGGGGGGTCTCACCTGGATGAGAGCGACCGAGGAAGGTTTGAGCTCGAACATAGTCAAATACTTCTCTGGTGAGGTTCGCGCGAAGCTGATAGATGCCATGAAGGTCGAACTAGGCGATCTCTTGCTTTTCCTCGGAGGCTCTGAGATGCAAACAAGGAGGGCGGGAGGGGCCCTGCGGGTCAAACTAGCGAAGGACATCGGTCTGGTCAACGGAAAGCGACACGAGTTCGTTTGGGTGGTCGACTGCCCAATGTTCAAGAAGGATCCAGTCACAGGACGACTGGAGCCATTCCATCACCCGTTCGTGAGACCTGCCAGGGGAGAAATCGATCCTGATGAGGACATGTCCGCTGTGGGCGGTCTCTCCTACGACCTTTGCCTGGATGGCGTCGAAATCGGCAGCGGTTCGATCAGAATACACGATCCGAGCGTCCAACGAAAGGTGTTCGGTCTGCTAGGCATGTCGGACGAGGAGATCGAGAGCAAGTTCTCATTCTTCCTTGAGGCGTTGGGATACGGCGCGCCACCACACGGTGGCATCGCTCTCGGCGTCGATCGTTTGATTTCGATACTCCTGGGCTGCGAGAGCATTAGGGATGTAATAGCTTTCCCCAAGAACAAACGATTCCAATCACTCTTGGATGGTTCGCCTGCCAGGGTGGAAGAATCGAAGTTGGCAGAGCTTCAGTTGCTTTCGCTCGCGGAGGAGAAATCAGACAAGGGCGACCTTGAGATCAAATGATAACTCGATCCTTCAGCCTTCTCTCTATCTCTTTGTTGACCGTCTCAACGATCTCGCTCGAGGAATACTTGCCTTTCGTCTCTCGCATGATCTGACCGATGATGAAGTTGGCGGCCCTCTTATTCGAGTTGAAATCGAACAGGACTTGTGGAGTCTGGTCGATGCATTCGCTGACGAGTTCAGCGAGCGAGCTTCTTTCCTTCGAATCTTGTGTCGTCTCAGCCCCTCCGCCTCTTGCGAAAGCTCCAATTCTCATCCTAGCTTCGCTGTCCGTGATATCTCCGCGGATGACCATTTGTATCGTGTTCTCAATTCGATTTGACAGATCCTCGTTGAGACTCCTCTCAAGATACTTCCAATTCGACGACAATGGTCCGAGGACCCAAGTGACTGCGATTTCAGGAGGCATGTTCGAACAGAGGCGTTCCAGGAAATCTGTGAGTGTACTGGAGGTCAGCACGATCTGTCTGATAGAATTCCGGTCAATTCCATATTCTGCGCTGAGTCTTTCCGCCCGCTTTAGCGGGGTCTCCGGAACCTGTACCGTTTTTGCCATGCTACTGACCTGGTACACGCCAAGGTCCGGTTCCAGTATGTAACCATAGTCTTCCTCAGATTCCTTGCTTCTCGCCGGAGTCGTGACTCTTCGTTCTTCATCAAAATTGCGAGTCTCTCGCACGATCCTTCTTCCAGCCTTGAGCATCTTGTTCTGTCGCGAAGCTTCGAAGCTCAGTCCTCGTTCTAGATTCTTGAGACCTAGGATATTCTTGATCTCTACTCGTTCTTCTCCCACTGAGATGTTAGCATCTACCCTCACGGTCTGCTCATCTCTCTCCGACAAGCCCACAAGATGACGCAGCTCTATCAGCAAATCGGCCATGAACTCTCTGGCCTCGCTCGGAGATGTGATGTCAGGAGCAGTGACGATCTCAACAAGAGGAATACCACTTCGATTGTAGTCTATTAGTGAGACCTCTTCTCCGGACTTGCCGACGCGTTTGATTTTGCCAGGGTCCTCCTCTAGATGCACTCTTGTTATTCTCACTATCTTGCCATTGAATGAATAGCCACCTTCAACTCCAATGGGTGACTCATATTGGGTGATCTGGAAATTCTTTGGGAGGTCCGGATAGAAGTATGTCTTCCTGGAAAACCATGATCTTTCCGAAATTCTGCAGTCAAGGAACCTAGAGATCATAATCGTCATTTCGAGAGCCCTTCGGTTCAACTTTGGCCTGGAACCTGGAAATCCAAGGCAGGTCGGGCATATGGACGTGTTTGGTCCATTGCCGGAGGTGCTGCATGAGCAGAACAGCTTTGAAACGGTCGGCAGCTGGAGGTGCACCTCAAGGCCGATCTTCATTGTTGCGCCCCCGGGAACCGATACTGGAAGACTCCTTCCCACAAGTTGGCGATATTGAGCAAGGTCCCCTCGCTCCAATGTCGGGAGACGAGCTGCATTCCAGTCGGCATGGAATCGACATAACCGCAGGGAACGGAAATATGGGGCAGACCAGCCAGATTCGGCGGCACCGTAAGGAAGTCCGCTCGGTACATCTCGATCGGCTTCATCCTTTCTATCTCTGAGAACCGGGGAGCGATGAAAGGCATGGTTGGTGTGGCGACCACGTCATGTTCCTTCAAGACTCTGGCATAATCGCTGATTGTCGTCTGCCTTACCGAGAGGGCCTTGAGATAGTACCTGTTCCTGAAACCGACCATCCTTGAATATGTTCCAAGAAGGATTCTCCTCTTTGCCTCTTTGCCGAAGTTCTTCGATCTGACGCTTGAGAAATAATCGTTGAAGTGCTGTGTCACATCATCTCCTCTCACTCCGAATCTCATCCCGCAGTACCTAGCGAGATTCGTAGAGGCCTCGGAGGTAGCCAGAACGTAGTATGCTGGGAGTGCGAATCTCAGTGACGGGATAGTGACTTCATGAATGTCGATCGAAAGTTGATCCCTCATGATATCGAGAGCCCTCAGGAAGGAATCTCTTACCGAAGGGTGTATGTTCTCCATGGCCTCCCTCGGGACCGCAATAGAATCGATTTGGGTATCGTCAAGATCGAGAGTTGGTTGTGCACATGATGTCGGGTCCATTGGATCCGATCCAGCAATTGTAGGGAAGTGATTCTTGATCATCGATGATGAGCGTGCGAGGATTCCAACCTTATCCAATGAGTTGCCGTAGTCTACCAGACCGTACCTTGATACCCTTCCATAGGTCGGTGTCAGACCGACGACTCCGCAGAATGAGGCAGGACACGATATGGATCCTCCGGTCGAAACGCCCAACGAAAGGTGGTCCTCCAGCAGACAAGCAGCGGCTGCCGCACCCCCACTGGACCCACCACAGCTCCTCTCAATATCAAATGGATTTCTCGGGACGCCATAGCCGGAGTTGGTGCAAAAAGTCCCGAAGCCGAACTCATCCATATTCGTCTTGCCTATAAGCAGTCCACCAGCCCTTCTCAATCTGCTGACTGGAGTGGCGTCGAAGGGAGGACGATAGCCGTCAAGGATCCTCGATCCAGCTCTTGTCTGGAAGTCGATGGTGCAGAGGTTGTCCTTTGCGGAGAAGTTGAATTTGAAGGACGAGTCTGACGGCACCTCATCGATCAGCTCCGAGAACATGAAATGCCTCTCGTTCAAGCGTTCCAACTTCTCCAATAGGAAGTGGTCTGTCAAACCAGTCGCGGCCCCCTAACAAGCTCCTCGAATGTGTCCATCATTCTGATCAACAGCTCAGGATCGATCTCCCGTCTGACCTCGTCTTCCCTGAGCATGTCGAGGATTTCAATTGGATTTAGGCCGTACTCCTTCTCACCTGGAGCTTCATCGAGCATTGAGAAGTATTCCAGGACCTCCTCAAGATCTTTGGAGAACTCCGTCCTCTCTGTTTCGGTCAATTTCAATCTTGCGATTCTGGCTACTTCTTCAATTGTCTCGGATTTCATATCCCGCCCCGTCTACCATGAACAATCTGCCTGCAGGTCGAAAGCTCTGTTTTCCGGATATTGCCCGTGCCTATTGGCAGTATCTGTGTATTCCTTATCAATTTTTGGAGGACTGCTGTTGCTCTGCAATTCCAATTTTCGAAACACTGGGGGAAAATATTTATCTCTATGTCAGGGTTTACTCGAAATGGTGCTTTGATGGATGAGCTCGAAAAGCTTGTAAAACAGGGATTTCAGCTGCTTAGCGAAGGGGAGTACTCTCAGGCTCTCTCCAGGTTCGATAAGGCAATCAAGGCCGATCCAAAAAATGCAGAGGCGTATTTTGGCAAGGCTGAAGCCGGTATGCTCGTACCGAAGGTGAGCGTCGATGAGGTACTCGCGCTTTACAAGAAAGCGGTCGAGCTCGATTCAAAGAACCCGTACTATTTGACGTCCATGGGCGCTTTCTGTATCGACATCGGTCGTTTCAATGAGGCCGAATCAGCGTACAACAAGGCTGCTGAGCTCGACCCAGATAATGCCCCATACTATTATGCTGAATTCGGAGTCGAGTACTTCAGAAAGGCGCCTGAGGTAATGGAACAGTTCTTGGACGATAAAACTAAGGAGATCATCGCAAAGAAGGCGCTCAAATATCTGATGAAATCAATAGGACTTGATGAGGAGAAAGCGAGGAAGCTTCTGGCTCAGGCATAATTCATATCGTTCTACCTCTTGAGCCAAGGTCGTTCTTCATTTCTAGGCTCGCTGCTCGGATGGCACTCGCCGCAGATATGCTCTCTCTGCCGAAAATGTCTCTCACAGACCATTCGCCCGCAAATCG
>JAJRAG010000052.1 GCA_028682925.1 Methanomassiliicoccales archaeon | reverse complement strand
TTATATCCAAAAGGAGGATAAAAACCGAGATGTCCTTTCCCAGATTCGGCCTTCTGAGCCATGCCCATGTAGGTCCTCTCGCCGATTTGCTCGCTCTCGAGCTGGGCTATTCTTTGTATGATATCGACAACAAACCTACCAACGGCAGTGGAAGTATCTAGAGACTCGTTCATGCTAGTGAATTTCTTACCCCACTTCTCTAGATTCTCCATCATTATCATGAAGTTCTTGCTGTTGCGGTGAATACGGTCCATCTTCATGACCAGGATCATATCCCATCTGTCATGCTCTTCCATCATCTTTTGATAAGCAGGTCTCCTGACATCCCTTCCGCTGTGTCCGTCATCGATGTAGAATTCGGCGACTTCCCAGCCTTGAGATTCGCAGTAAGCAGTGAGTCTTTCTCTTTGGGCCTCCAACGAGAAACCCTCTCTGGCCTGATCCTCGGTCGAGACCCTTGAATACACAGCGGCCCTAACCAATTGCCTCAACCCCCTCGACGCACAGTGTTCGCAAGTTGGACCGCATTTCTACGTTTCTTGTTCGGTGCTTCATCATCGTCTGGACGGAACGAAAAGTATCAATAGAAACGACTGGTGTGTGCATGGCTTTCTTGACAATGTTGTCCCACTTGATCAAGCCGCAGTAGAGGGGATTGCTGAGGATATGTGATACGGTCTCTCTCATCCACGTGCGACCTTTCTTAGTTCTGATTCCTCTCGAGTTAAGCATGTCGGCTATTTGTTGTAGGCTATGGCCAGATACATACAGATCGTATGTTTCACGGACGACATCGAGCTCGGATTCTATGGGCGTGAGTCCGTCGGAGTCGAATTCGTAACCATACGGATCTCCGAATCCCAGATATCCTTTGCCCTCTGCTGCCTTTTGAGTCATTCCTATCTTGACTCGTTCCCCGATTTGCTCGCTCTCGAGTTGGGCGATTCTTTGGATGATGTCCATTACGAACCGTCCGATTGCCGTGGTGGTGTCGAAAGCCTCTTGCGTCGAATTGAACTCCTTGCCCCAGTCTTTCAGGTCATCCATCATTGCAGTGAAGTTCTTGCTGTTGCGGTGTATGCGATCCATTTTCAGGACGACGAGCACATCCCATTTCTCTCTTTCTTCCATCATCCTCTGATAGGCCTGCCGTCTGACGTCTCGTCCACTGGCACCACTATCAACATACTCCCCTCCAACGCTCCAACCTCTAGCCTTACAGTAGGAGTTGAGCCGCTTCATTTGAGCGGGTAGGCTGAACCCTTCGTTGGCTTGATCTTCCGTGGAAACTCTGGCATAGAGAGCTGCGCGCAGACCGAACCCACCCCAGTCAGCAATCTTGATATGGCTAGGGACCGCACCCCATCCACATTGTCATCAGACAATTGTCAGACATATCCTTCAGATCCGTATATAAACATGTCGTAGAAACCGTGCAGATAAGAGGGAAAAATCAACTTACGCATTTAGTTGAGTTGATTGCGTTACTAAATTATAATTATAATCATGTCACTTAAAACAACATTAAATAAGATCTTCCTGATGCAGAAACAGATGAGTCCACATGAGAGTCTGAGCCAGAGAGTTGCCGAATTGAGAAAAGAATTTGGAGATCTGCTGGATGCGGCGACAATCGAGAGAATCGCGCTGGACGAAAGAGGGCTGCTAATGACGAACAAGAAAAGTGTATCTGAGCTAAGGGATCGAGAAGAGGCCTCCCTGGAAGTGAAGGTCACGAAGATACTGAGCATAAGAGAATTCGGAAAGAGGGATGGAAGTACAGGGCGCGTAAGGAATCTGGATGTCGAGGATGAAACAGGCAGTTGTAGACTTGTATTGTGGGACGATGATGTGGACGTGCCAGAGAAACTCGAAATCAAGGAGGGTGTCGGCCTGAAGCTGGTCAACTGCTACGTGAAACACACGGATTTCGGTCTAGATGTCTCGAAAGGAAAGAAAGGCAAGATCGAACTTGCATGAAAGCCTAGGCCGCACTGATTATCATTCGTCACGTTATTACATTTATTTATGAAGTATTGACCGACCTCGGAGAGAACCTCTTCTGCAGAAGGGGTGGAAAAACACATTGTTGGAGCGTTGAAAAAGTAAGAGAAAAGAAGAGGTTTGCGAAGTCCTCAATTCACTTGCGCCTAGCGATTAGGACAACGGCGACTATCACCACTAAGATGACAACCACTATGAGTATGATGCCAATATACGGCGCACCGAAGAAGAAGTTGGATCCATCGCTTGTCGACTCCTCCCCGGTAGCTTCCTCAGAGACCTGTGTCTGGTAGGCCGCGACAGACGCGATACCATTCTCGGCCTCCTCAGGGTCCACGGTGTCCATTTGTATCTCAACATCCGGCGTCAGCCCAGAAGGGATTCCTTCTGGAAGCTCGATCCCGCCGAGACCCGTACCGACGGATGTGAAGAACTGCACTCCGGGCGCATAATAGAGTTGGCTCGGTCCGCCATCGACCTCAATCACGTAGACGTCAATGGTTCCATGTCCAAGCACGATCATCGGAGCCATATCGATGCATTCCATTTCGGCATAGATTGGCGCCTGAAATGACTCGATGATGCCGTCATGGATAGAAACGTCTTCTCCATCGGATGACAGCTGGTCAAACTCGATTGGGAAGTCGGTAATTCCGGTCTGCTCCGCAAGATCCTGCGTAAGTATCTCCTGTTCGATTTCGCTCGGCAACCCCGTCGCATCGAGGAATCCGTCTATCGTACCCGATACAGTGGCGACTGACTCCACCGTCCACATGTCTCCGACATCCAACGGGAAGTCGTATATGTCCAGCATCGGATCGAAATCGATATCCACGGCCAAATTGAGGTCGAACCTGATGTCTATGTCGTAGTTGTCGTATCCGATCTCCGTCTGTCCGGCACTCATATTGATTGTCGGTATGTTCGTTCCATCAGCACTGACAACCATGCTCGCGTTGAACTCATAGGACATCCGCTTCACGGCTAGGTCGGTCTTGTTGAATATGACGTTGCCATCGAACACCACCGCAAAGTCTGCAACTAGACCCAGCTCTACAGTCTTCTGTTCCTTCGGAGCATCATTGGGGTTCGAATAGGTACCCGCTTTTGGCATCTCACCCGAGACCTGCACATTAGCTTCCGTGTTCACTTCTCCAGCGTACTCGACCGAGACATCGTATTCAGTCCCGCTCGCGCCCACGACCTCAAAGACAATCCAGGAAGCCGCTTCCCCTTCTGCAACAAAGTTGTCCAACGTCAATCCTGAAATCTGAAGCAAATCCTCTATGTCCGATGTGTCTCCCACCATAGCGCCTATGTCGGTCTCCTTGCCCATGGCCCACCTGTCACCTTCGTGCCAAACCGGAACATCGGCCGTGGCGGAAACGACTGGTGAGGTGAGAAAGACCCCAACAAGTAGAAGCGCGACAGCAAGCGGCGCTGTCAATGCTATGCCCATTCTCATTCCATTCCTCCTGACTTACCTTGGAATCACATTCATTGATGGGTATTAGAAGGTTTCGAGCTGGTTATCCGATACTGGCACCTCCTCGATCTTGTAGGAAATGGTCACAGAGTGGAGACTCTGTGCAACATGGAATTCAAATGAAAATGAGAAAGAAAAGGATTTGGCTAAGGTGTTTGAGGAAGGTCCCAGCTGACCTTCTACATCATGCCGGGCATGCCGCCCATGCCGCCTGGAGGACAGCCTTCTCCGCCTGGTGGACCCATTGGAGCGCTCTTGCGGGAGGCGATAACGTCATCAATCCTCAAGATCATGTTCGCGACTTCAGTCGCTGACTTGACAGCCTGGGTCTTGACCCTCAGAGGTTCGATGACATCTTCCTTTAGCATGTTCTTCGGTTCAACGCTGTTCAGGTCCACGCCAAAGTACTTGGCCTCTGCACCCTTTCCCTCGTGAGCACTCTTTAGCCGGATTATGACATCCATCGCATCGAGTCCAGCATTCTCCGCAAGAGTCCAAGGGACGATCTCCATAGCATGAGCGAATACCTCTATTGCCAGTTGCTCCCTGCCTCCAATGCTTGCGGCGTAGTCCTCGAGTCTCAGAGCCAATTCTATCTCTGGAGATCCTCCGCCGGGAATCGCCTTTCCATCTTCCAACGTTATTCCGACCACTCTCAAAGCATCGTGGAGAGACCTTTCTACTTCATCGATGACGTGCTCGGTACCACCACGTATCACAATGGATACCGCCTTGGGATTCTTGCACCCAGTGACGAAGGTCATATTCTCGTCGCCGACCTTCTTCTCTTCGACGGTTGCCGCCGTCCCGAGATCTTTTGATTCGAGCTGATCTAGGTTTCCGACGATGTTCGCACCCGTCGCCTTCGCGATCTTTTCAATGTCAGACTCCTTGAGCCTTCGGGACGCGAAAATACCTTCCTTGGCAAGATAATGCTGTACGAGGTCGTCTATGCCCTTCTGGCAGAATACCACGTTGGCGCCAGCGCTCTTGATCTTCTCGACCTTCTTCTTGAGAGTCGCTTCCTCTTCATCAAGGAACTTTTGCATAGCAGAAGGGTCGCTGATTTGAATCTTCGCCTCTACCTCGGTCTTCTTGATCTCGAGGGCGACGCTGAGCACCGCGATCTTTGCGTCCTTCACTATTCGAGGCATCCTCGGGTGTACGCGTTCCTTATCGACGACTATACCCTGGATCATCTGGGTGTCCAATATGGACCCGCCGATTCTTTTCTCGACTTTTATGTTATCCACGTCAATGAATAGCTTGCCATCTCTCTTCTCAGAGACTGCTCTGACCGCATCGACGGCAAGGTTTGCAAGGTAATCCTTCTGACCACCAACGCTCTTTCCAGTCATTGCGGTCCTCGCAATCTTCTTCAGCGTCTCATCGTCCTTTGAGGTAACGGTCAGGGCCATGCTATCCAGTATTCTCACTGCTTCAGCGGCAGCCATCCTGAATCCATTCACAATAATCGTAGGGTGAACGTTCTGATCGATAAGGGACTGTGCTTTCTTCAGCAATTCCCCCGCCACTATTACCGACGTCGTCGTCCCATCGCCACATTCATTATCCTGCGTCTTGGCGATCTCAACGATCATCTTGGCAGCTGGGTGCTGTACATCTATCTCTTTCAGAATCGTAACACCATCATTCGTTATCACCACATCGCCCATGGAGTCAACGAGCATCTTGTCCATGCCCTTTGGCCCAAGGGTTGAGCGCACAGAATCAGCAACTGCTCGGGCGGCGGCAATATTGTTGGAAGCCGCCTCTTTGTCCTTGCTCCTCTCTGTGCCTTCCTTCAGTACTATAATCGGCTGACCTTGTCCCATAGAATATGCCATTCGTCAGGCCTCCTCTTGCGGGCTGGGTATTTTAGTGCTTCTATATAAACATTGTCAATACTCGACAGACTAGCCATCGTTCAACGCCGTTTGTCGGTCTAGCGCTAGTATTCGTCCTGATACACTGTCCTCATTCTGAGTCAGAATGCACATTCATATGCTAGGCCAGCATCTGCGCATAGCTCCTCAATCCTAAGCTTGGCTTTCTCGAAGTAGGATGCGGACGAAATCGCCCTGTCAAATCCCCATCTGAAATCTGTGTCATTGAAGACTTCCGATTTATGCATCTCCTCCAACATACCTGGACGCACTCTGAGCCCGTCTGCCATGACTCTTCTTGTCCCGCTTTTGGCTATCTCTGAGACGAGGGTCTCGAGATTCGAGTCCGTGACCAAAGGTATTATTGGACCAACCATTGAGTAGGTCTCAATTCCTGCATCGTTCAACTCTCTCAGCACTTCAAGTCTTCTTGAAGGGGGGGTCGCTTGCGGCTCGAACTTGGCTGCAATTCGATCATCCATGGTGGTTACCGTAATCCCAATCTCGACCCTTGAGAGCTCTGAAATAAGTGATATGTCCCTGATGACCAATTCAGACTTTGTCAGAATGCTTGCAGGGGCATCTTTTCTGACTATCTCCATCAGACATCTTCTGGTCAATGAGAAAACCTTCTCCACTGGCTGATATGGATCAGTGACGGTCCCTATTCCGATCATACCATTCTTTGTCTTGAGCTCCTTACGGAGCAATGTAGGGATGTTCATTCTTGCATTCACCCATTTCCCCCATAGAGAAGGGCGGGCTTTCAGGACATACGGAGCATAGCAATAGATGCAACCATGCTCGCATCCTTCGTAAGGATTAAGAGCAAAGTCCAATCCTGGCAATCGTGATCTTGAGAGGGCAGTGTGGCAGCTGACCTCCCTCACGTCTATCCCCTTGTCTGGATTGCTACTCTTAGCTCCTGCCCCTTCCTCGGAGTATGAGAACAAATCACGCAAAATCATCAATTCTCCTCTGATAGACCAGGTCCTTCAAGACCCCGCTATGCTTCATCCACGTTGACAGTGAAATGTCCATTCGTTTTCCCAGATGAGCCAAGGCTTCATTCAAAGTGCCAAATCGAGAAGGGACCTGACTGAGAGCCATTCTGACGTTCTCCCTAACATTCCAGACTCCAACAGGCATGACATAGCCGGGATGAGCTTCTCTGAATATCACTGCTCCGGCCTGGCGTCTCTCCCTGTTGAGCAGTTCGTTGACTGCAAATCTCGCTGCATAGTAGCAGCCCCCAATCTGAGCATAATCCCTCCTTCCCTCGTACATCTCATAGTCGCCAAAGATCTCGATCTGCTTACCAAGGGGATTCCAGGCGGTGTTCGGATACCATGCTTCGATCAGCTCGTATCGCCAAGTGGTAGGAAGCAAGAGAACTGACCATCTATTGTCTAGTTGTTCCCAGTCATACATCCTGAACTCATCGATGGTCGAATACATCTTGTTTCTTTCAAGAAGGGCTTTTCCAATTATGTCGTCGACCGCCGTTATGCTCCATCTAGTCGGCACGAATTTTCGGTTCTTGTCCAAACCAAAGGCCCCGACGCTGAATGCCTTCTGTATCTTCGACACAAAGACTCCGCGTGAGTAAAGATCGGAGACCGCTTCTACCGCCTTCAGGTCAGTGTCATAAAACGCCTTCTCGATTCTATTATCATACTTGGGATTCCCAATCGACAGGCTCCTGAGTCTTGCTGAAGGACCAAAAGGCTGGATTTCATCGTCAAGCACTATTCTTCCAGCAGGTTTCTTCTGGAAGGCAGCTTCGACGTCGATTGGATTTGCTGCGAGGGCAAGCTCCCTTGTATAGTTCAAGATTCGCCCGTTGGATTGGAGGTCGGTTACGTCGATCCTATGCTTTCCTCTTACAAGTGAGAATCTAAAATCGACGATATCGTCAATTGTCCTTCCCATCCACATTTCTGGGGTGTCCATTATGGACGTGTCTCCCAATGTTGGAGGCACTAGCGGTCCGACGTCAACGTTAGGATACCCAAATCGACCAATGAAGACGGCTGGAGGGGAGTTTCCGTAGAGATCGAGGGTGTCAATCAGCTGCCTCGTCCTAGCCTGGGAATAGAATTTTATCATGAGAGGGCAGCGATCCTTGCCACACAACATCCGTGAGCCCTTGCAAAGCGCGCAACCTCTGGTAGGAGAGTGATCTCTCGATGACGGGTTCGAACCCCGGAAGAGTTCAGCGAGATCGGCGCGATCGATTGCCATAATCAGTTCTAGATTTAGTAAAAGACACTCTCTATTTTACCTTTCCTGACGCGCCGACAAAAGTGATCTCAGCCAGCCCAAGAAGAGAGGTTGTAGACCCCATTCTCACTGTATTGAGCGCCTTTGATAAAACGAATGTTCGCTCCCTTGATTCTGTATGACATACTTACCATCGTCCGATATGTGTCATCCTCTTTGACTGGAAAGCGCGCATAAATCCTACTTCTTCCAAGCGAAAGGGATCTGTCTTCGCAACTACGAAGGAGTGTCACGAAACCCGAATCGACTCGATCCATCAGCGGATCGACCAAAAGCAATTTGATAGATGAGTAATCGTCGTCGTTCTGTCTTTGATAAGTATGCAAAAGCGCCACGCCCAAGATCTCCCCATTTTTCTCCAAAAAGAAGGTGACGCCCAATTCCTTTCTACATAAGATTTCGAATTCGCATGACGGATCAAGACCCGGATAGATCGAATTCCCAATTCTTTTCACCGCATGCAAGATCCTGTTGTGATCAATCACACGAGCTTCTTTGATCTCTCCTTCTTCGGGCAATTCGCTCCTTGTCTTACTAACACTGGAATCCAAAGTTTTGTCAGTTATCAGCGTCAGTGAAGTTGGGTGATATTCATGAGAAAGGTAGAAATGCAGATTCTTGGGTATGTGGGACATCGTCTCCAATCCCAGGACCTTCACCCCCCTATCGCGAAGGAAATGCTCCGCTTCCTCCAGAAGAGCGCTTCCAACACCCGTGTTCTGATGCTCTGGGAGGACTTCAAATGGGCCCAACCAGCCGATGCTCCCCCAGACGTGGGAATAAGCAGCACCTATAATCTCTCCCTTCCTTTCCGCAACAAGGCAACCCTTCGGTTCCGTCGACATATAACCTTCAATAATCTGTCGAGAACGTATCGGATATTTCACTTTTCTGCCAATATCATGCGATGCGAGATCTGACCATGCCTCCTGGCCGACGAATCGTATGTCCTCCATGTCATCTGGAGACATGGGACGAATCGTGATGTCCTTTCTTCTCAGAAGTCGCAGACCCT